>JAFXUX010000037.1 GCA_017524805.1 Candidatus Methanomethylophilaceae archaeon | reverse complement strand
GATGACGGGTCCGATAGAAGCCGGATGTAAGCATCGAGGTCCGCCGAGATGTTCAGTCCGGGCTCACTAACGTCCCAAGCGCCGCTGGGGTGTGGTCTAGCCGTCAATCGGGTTTCGTATGTCGCACTCATCCTCAGTTTCTTATTTTCATAATTTCGATGATTCTCATCCATCATCAATGGTGTTTTTGTATGCTTCAATGTCGATTTTGTGCATACTAGGCTATTTGGCAGATACGTTCCCATGCGTCTCGGAGAATCTGTTTTATAGTATCATCAAATCGTCATTTCATGGCAATCCTGAGTATCGGCGCTATGGATTACGGCGATTCCAACATCTATCTCGTGAAGGGTGACATCAACATCCTGATCGACACAGGTCTTGGTCGCAATCCTGGTGCGCTGATATCTCGCGTGAGATCTGCTCTCGGCGGATCGGATCTTGACATGATCGTTCTCACTCACTGCCATATAGACCACATCGGCGGTTTGAGATGCCTTTTGGACGAATTCGGTTGCAAAGCTTACGCATATGGGGAGGACGCAGGCCATATCAGAGATGGAAATCCCGTCTACGTCCTCAGCGGCATGTTCTCGGCCGATTATCAGGGGATTCCCGTTGAAGACCTTGAAGACGGCCAGATCATCGACGCGGGCGCCCATAAGCTGGAGGTAATCAGAACTCCTGGCCATACAGCCGGTTCGATCTGCCTATACGATCATGCCACCAAATCCTTGATTTCTGGCGATACGCTGTTCGTGGGAGGCTATGGGCGCACGGACTTTGTCGGCGGATCGCTGCCCAAACTCGTTGATTCACTCAGATCTCTGGCGAGGTTTGACTTCATTAGCCTTTATCCGGGCCATGGCGGGATATGTTCGGATAGGGGGAACGCCTGTTTGATAGAGGTATTGGAAGGACTAGGTGTTTGTGTTGAAGATTATTAAGTGCGATCTTACCAACGGTTTCGGCGCAAAGTGCGAGGAAGCGGTCCTTGCCGCGGCCGAAGATATAGCTGCTGGCAGGCTGATTGTTTACCCCACCGAGACCGTATACGGCATCGGGGCGGACATCTACAACGAATCGGCCATCAAAAACCTGTATGTGGCCAAGAACAGGCCCTTCGACATGGCGCTCTCTGTCGCGGTATCCGACAAGGCCATGCTTGAGCGCGTCGCCGTCCTGAACGAGAACGCCGACAAATTGATCAAGGCGTTCTTGCCCGGGCCGCTGACCATCATAATCAAGAAGCAGTATGATGTCCCGGACATCGTCACCTCTTCCTCTCAGAAGGTTGGGATACGCATTCCCGACAACAGGTTCGCCCTTGAGCTCATAAGGCGTACCGGCCCGATCGTGGCCACATCGGCCAATCTGCATTCCCACCCTGACGCAATCGACATCGATTCTGCCGTGGCCGACCTCGGCACTTCCATAGACACTTACATCGACGCCGGGAAGTGCGATCTCGGGAAGCCTTCCACCATCGTCTGGCTCGAGGGCAAGGAAGTCGAGATCGTCCGCCAGGGCGCCATTCCCGTCAACAAAATCATGGAGGTCCTCCAATGCTGAATGAAGATCAGCTGGCTAAGCTTCGCACTGCAGGCAGAGTCGCCGGCGCCGCCAGGGAACTCGGGCTGTCGATGGTGAAAGAGGGCGTCAAGCTGTACGATGTGGCTCAGGAAGTCGAAGGATACATCCGCGAGCATGGCTGCGGCCTGGCTTTCCCCTGCAACATCAGCATAAACGAGATTGCCGCGCATTACACGCCCAGCTGCACAGACCGCAAAGTCTTCGAGCTGGGGGACGTAGTCAAAGTCGATTGCGGAGCGGAATTGGACGGGTACGTCGGAGATACCGCCGGGACAGTCGAAGTCGGCACCAATGCGTACAGAGATCTCGTCGAAATCTCCAAGACTGCCAGGAACACCGTGGCGGAGTTCATCGGCGACGGAATTCCGATCTCGGAGATCGGCAGGACCGTCGAGAGGACCATCAACTCCGCCGGGTATTCGCCCATCATCAACCTCTGCGGCCATCAGATCGAGCCGTACAATCTCCATGCGGGGCTCTCGGTGCCGAATTGCGACAACGGGGCCGAGGAGAGGATCAAGGCCGGCATGGTCGTGGCCATCGAGCCATTCGCCACCAACGGGGCGGGCGAGGTCAGGAACGGCAAGCCAGGCAACATCGTCCGCATCGCCAGGGAAAGGAAGATAGCAGACCCCAAAGCGGCCGAGTTTTTCGAGTACGTCAAAGGGGAGTTCAAGACGTTCCCCTTCTGCGCACGCAGCTGCGATTTCCCGGACGCTGAGAGGCATGTGAAAACGTTGGTGCGCCACGGCGTCCTATCCAGCTATGCCGAACTCATCGAAGTCAAGGGCGGCATCGTATCCCAGCACGAGTACACCTTTTACATCGACGGTAACCGCGGCGAAGTTACGACGCTCCCATAAACGTTAATTACCAAACCCTTTATCCCTGCTTGCCGCCGGAGTTGCCAAGCCTGGTCAAAGGCGATGGACTCAAGATCCATTCTCGTAGGAGTTCGCCGGTTCGAATCCGGCCTCCGGCACCTGATGCTTTCTGTGCGAATATATATTAATAATAAGGGCTTCCGCTCGAACCACGTAAACTCAGGATCCGTTTTTCCGAGGAAAAACAAAACTGAGAGCTCCTTCCGGCCAGGAACCGGAGCTTGGTTGCTTCCCTTTTGGGGGATCATTTACGGAGGACAACGCTATGGCAAAAGCAAAGAAAGACCAGAAGACGGAGGACGAGAACTTCAACTTCATCGTCCGTATCGTCAACTCCGATATCGACGGACAGAAAAGGACCGTCATCGGACTGCAGAGCATCAAAGGCGTAGGAAAAAGGGTCGCCCAGATCGTCGCCAAGAGAGCGAACGTCGACCCCGCCGCGAAGATCGGTTCCCTCTCCGACGAGAAAGTCAAGGAGATCGAGGATCTCGTCAAGTCCTACGTCGAGTACGCCCCCAACTGGGCTATCAACAGGCAGATGGACTACGAGTCCGGAGCCGATATGCACCTTTTCGGGAATGACCTCGACATCATCCAGAAAGATGACATCAACAGGATGAAGATGATCCGCTGCTACCGCGGAATCAGGCACGAAGGCCGCCACAAGGTCAGAGGACAGAGGACCCGCTCCAACGGCAGGCACGGACTTACCATGGGAGTCCAGAGGAAATCCAATTGAGGCGATTTGAATGGGAGACCCTAAATTTTCCAGGAAGACCTACGACACTCCCTCCCACCCTTGGCAGGGAGAGAGGATCAAAGCCGAAGTCGAAGTCGTACGCGCGTTCGGGCTGAAGAACAAGACCGAGGTCTGGAAGGCCGAGACCGTCCTCAGGAACCTGAGGAAGCAGTCCAGGGACCTTCAGGCCCGTCTCAGGCTCGGAGACAAGCAGGCCCAGATCGAAGCCGATGCGCTTCTCGCCAAATGCGGGCGCCTCGGATATCTGGCCGTCGGATCCAACCTGAACGACATCCTCACCCTGAAAGACGAGGACGTTCTGTCCCGCCGCCTTCAGACCATCGTGTTCGAGAAGGGATTCGCCAGCACCATAAAGCAGGCCAGGCAGATGATCACCCACGGACACATCTTCATGAACGGCCACAAGGTCACCGTTCCCGGCTACATCGTGTCCAGATACGAGGAGTCCACCATCGAATACAACCCCGCATCTCCCTTCACCGACGAGATGCACCCGATGAGGATCTCTTCCGAGCAGGCGGCGGCCAACGCAGCCATAAAGGCCAGGGCCGAAGCCGAGAGGGCCGCAGCCGATGCCGCGGCAGCAAGGGCAGACGCCGCCGAGGCGGGAATCACGGCAGAGGACGGTGAGAACTGATGACAGCAAAGTGGGGAATAGCCAACATTTACGCCAGCTACAACAACGTCATGATCACCCTGACCGACATCACCGGAGCTGAGACCATCACCAAAGCCACCGGCGGAATGGTCGTCAAGCAGGCCAAGGACGAGTCTTCGCCTTACGCGGCGCAGAAAGCGGCTGAGAAAGTCGCCGAGGCCGCCAAGGAGAAGGAATTCGTGGGAATCCACGTCAGAGTCCGCGCTCCCGGAGGAAACAGATCCGCTTCCCCCGGACCTGGAGCCCAGGCCGCCATCCGTGCCCTCACCAGAGCCGGCCTCAAGATCGGCCGCATCGAGGATGTCACACCCATACCGCACGACGGTACCAAGAAGAAGGGCGGGCGCAGAGGACGCAGGGTCTGAGGAGGATCCCTCATGGACATAGAGATTCTCGAAATGGCTGAGAGGAAGGCCAGGTTCATCCTCAGGAATTCCTCGCCGGCCATGGCAAACGCTCTCAGGAGGACGCTTCTGTCCGATCTGCCCAAGATGGCGATCCACAAGGTGGAGTTCCATCTGGGGCCCCTTACCGACGGGACCGGCAAGGAGTACGAGAGCAACACGCCCCTGTTCGACGAGATCATAGCCCACAGGCTGGGAATGGTCCCTGTGCCCACAGACCTGAGCCTTTTCGTGCCGCAGGAGGAATGCTCTTGCGGCGGAGTAGGATGTCCCAACTGCACCATCGAGTACTTCCTGAACAAATCCGGGCCTTGCACCGTGCTGTCGGGAGATCTCCTCCCCATGGCGGCCCCTGAGCACAGGGAGGCGTTCAAGGTCAAGGACGAGTTCATACCGATCGTCGAGCTTGCCAACGAGCAGGGGATCAATGTCATCGCCACCGCGGTGATGGGCACCGCCAGGAAGCATGTCAAATGGCAGGTCTGCAACGGAGTCGGGTACAAGTATCTCCCCCGCGTGGAGGTGGACCCCGCTTCGGCAGGCAAGGAAGACGTGCTCGAGTGCGCCAAGATATGCCCCAAGAACGTTTTCTCCGTCTACGAGAATCCGGACGGGTCCGAGATCCTGAAGGCTGAGCGCCCGTACGACTGCAGCCTCTGCAAAGCGTGCGTCGACAGCATCAGGAACAAGAATGCCATCACGGTAGAAGGGGATGACACGTGCTTCATCTTCAAATACGAGACCGACGGCTCATACACCGCCCAGGCGGCTCTGGACGAAGCCCTCAAGATACTCAGGGATGAGGCCCGCGAATTCGCGGACATGATCGAGAACATCGGTCCCGAATCCTCCCTCTACCCTGCGCCAGTCGAGGAAGCCCCCGAGGAAGACTATTCCGAAGAGGCTCAGAACGGCTCTGAGTGAAACCATTTGATGCCGTCCGGCCCAGGCGCTGGGCGGCCATCTTTTCCGTCGCCATCGTCGAACCGTATCCGCTATTGGATTGGTTATATGTTATCAAATCAACATTAATTCGATGATTGATTTGTTATAATTCGTCCAGATTTTATTATTATAACACATACTTTATATGGTCAACTATCAATCGTCCAGCATGAATCCCAACGGCGTTTTCTATAGGACAGGAAACATCGCCCGCAGGGTCGTCATCCCCTACAACGATATGGAAGTCTTGGAAAAGAAGCACGCGCTGAAGGTGCTGCTGGTGCTCCGCGAAAGGCAGACGCTCAATAAGACCGAGCTCTTGGAAGCGATCGCATCCGGGGCGGGGTCGGTCCAAACCCGCATAGACGATCTGGAATCGGCGGAACTCGTCAGAGTCGAAGAGGAGACGGTCCGCCCGTTCAGGAAGATGGTGTCGCTCACCGAAAAGGGGAAGGATATCGCCGATCTGGTGGCGAATATCCGCGATCGGATGAATTCCCGATCGGAAGAAATCTGAGAGCTTGCATTTCTTGACTTTGTCGTTGTTGAAGACGGAGTCCATGCTCATCTCGAGTATGTCGATCCTTTCGCGGGTATAGGTGTCCAAACCGTATTTCTCGCCGATGGCCTTCGAAACTTCCAGATATTTCTTGACGCTGGCCTCGTGGACGGTCAGGGTCAGGTCGTTCCCGCAGGCGACGCACTTCCCTTTGAGAGGGATTCTGCGGTATTTCTCCCCGCATTTCGTGCATCTGACGGTCTGGGTGGAGAACGATCTGAGGTTCCCTATCATGTCCGGCAGGAAGTGCTTGTTCAGGACCCTTCTGGCCACGTCTATCTCGTCCACTGCGCGGATCTTCTTCCCGAGGGAGAGCTGCGCGTCCATCTTGTCCATCATCGTTTCCAGCGTGGTGTAAGCCGAGTATTTGGGGCCGTACGATATGTCGTGGGTGTCGTGGGTGAACCCGATATGCTCGTACTGGTCGGGAGTTCCGATCCTGCCTCCGACGAGGTCCATGATCTTCTCGATCTCCTTCGGGTCCTTCATCTCCATTGCCGCGCGGTACAGTTCCAGGGGGTATTCCCTGAGGCAGTCCACGTTGTGGGCTTCCTTGTCGATTTCGTTCGGATCGAGCTTGGTGGTCAGGACCAGAGGCGCATCCATGAGGCCTCCGCGCCTGTCCGGGAGGAAAGTCCTGGAGAAGTTCAGGAGGCCGTCCATCGCAAGTATGATGCAGTCCTCGTCGCCGTCGCAGTTCCTTCTTTTGGATGCGTGGAAGAACGGGTGGCCATAGCATCCGCGGACCTCGGCATACCCTATGATGCGGCACAGGATGCATCCTGAGGTGTGCGGAGCCAGCCCGAACGCTATCTGGCCTATCAGATCCTCTTTGGATTCGACGTTGTAGAAACGGTCCAGATGATAGAATTCCTCGAGCTCATCGTCGACGTATTTTGCCACCTTGACCATGTAAGCTCCGCAGTCGGAGGACGGTATGATGTCCTGGGCTTTGAGCTCGCAAATCTGCTCGGGATCCTCCAGAGGGTCGCCGTTCCAGTCGTGGGTGTAGCCCATCTCATGCGCTTTCTCTATGCTGAGGCCGATCTCCCTGGGCCTGAAATGGGTGATCGGGATGTCGGTCATGTCGAAGCGTATGGTCCCGTCTTTGAACGTGGAGACGTTGTTTTTGCGCCTGAGTATCCCTTTCTCTATGGCCTCGGTGGTCTTTGTCCTGGAGATGAGGGCGTCCAGAGCTTTGAGCTCCACAGGCGGCCTCTCGCCGAGCGATTCGCATGCGGCTTTGAACTCCTCCTCCAGATCAATCTTCATCGGGGCCGGCCCTTCCGATCCGAATGAATTCTTCTTCGGCACGTACACGGTGTGCGAGCCGCACTCCCTGCACCAGTTGCGGAACGTGGCGGCCTTGCACGTGGGGCAGACCCTGTTGGCCACGTCGGTCTCGATCTCCGCCTTACCCAGAGGGGGTATGGCTTTCGCAGCGGCTATGGCCGATTGGAATTCCTTGTTGGCATCCGGGTCCTTTCCGACCGGGAAGAGAGAGAAGACTTTGGGGGTCATGTCCCTCTCCTTGGCTTTCTCCGGGCGGGCCATGCGGGTGCCTATGCGGGTCATAGCTCTGGCGCGGACTTCGTATCCGGCGGCTTTGCTTATGGCTTCCAAGACCGTCTCGCCATCGAGTTCGGCCCTTGGAGAGAGCTTTCCGCCGTCATGCGCGATGCCCAGGCAGTCAAGGATGGGCTCGGAGTATTTCTTATCGATATGGATGATGCCCGAACGGAGCGTGTGGAGGGCGCACAGGTCTTCGAGCATGCGCTTGGCCGCCGGGTCATTGGGCATAGACAGGATGCCATTATCAAAGGAGCCGTTAGCCAGGACGTATTCCCGGAGGGCTTTGATCCTTTCCAACGGCCAGTCCGACCAGAAAAGGTTGAATTTCGGGTGCATCGGGACGCCCAGCTTGGCGCTCATCTCTTTCGCCCTTTCGTAGCTTGGGTCTTCCCAATCTTCAGGAAGCTCTCCTTTCCCTCTGAGCTCCAGCTTGTGCCATTCTATCGGGTAGCCGCAAGGCACCAATGCGTGGTTGTTCTCGCAGAATTCCCCGAACGGCACGAGGATCTCCCCGTTGTCGACGATCTCCGAGATCATGTTTTTGATTTCCAAAACGTCCTCTTTGGTGTGGCAGTAGACCAGGTCCCCGTTCTTCAGCAGGATGGTCGGGCCTTCCAGCATGTCGCAAGGGGTTACGACGCAGGCTTTCCCCGGCCTTTCGATTTTGATCTGGGTTCCGAGGGCCATGAACTCGTCCATGGCATACATGCTTCCGGTGTTGTAAGCCAGGGAGGCGAGGCCGGATGTCCTTGCCCTGCCGTATCTCAGCCTGAACCCGCCCACGCGGCAGGGATGGCCGAATATGGGGCGCCCGGCAACGATGTCTTTCAGATATTTCTCCTGCGGCTGGACCGTTTTAGGGGCGTCATCCGCCTTTTTGTCCACGGTCTTGTGGGCATCCAGGAATTTCCCTATGAATTCCCATCCTTTAAGGCCCAGCTTGTCCACGTGCTTCTTCAGTTTCGCTGCCTTCTGGCACATGCCTTCGGCGATGACCAGGCACGCTCCGCCTCTGACGCGGTTGGTGTCTATGCGGGGGAGGTCCCTGAATCCGGATATCTCCACCTGCTCGGTGCCCTCTCCGTCGACGCAGACCGGGCAGTTCCTGACGATAAGGTCTATCTCCTCGCTGGTCGGCGTGTATTGGAGGTGCTGGTTCTGCTTGTAGAGAGGTATCTCCTCGTCGAACCTGCCTATCTCCTGTTCGGTTGGGATGTATCTCCCGATCCCGAGCTCGGTTCTTACCACGTCCGCAATCAGGACGCTCATGGCCTGCCCGGTACCTCCTGCCGCGCGGATGGGGCCGGCGAATACCAGGTCCACATAGTTGGTGCCGTCGCTGTTGCTGCGGAGCCTCGTGGATGCTATTCCTTCCAATGGAGCGACGAGAATCCCTTCGGTGAGCACCGCAAGGCCCACTCTTGTGGCGGTATCCAAGGCGGTCTCCAGATTTCTGCCCTGGTCCAAGAGTTTCTTCGCCATCTTTTTGGCCACCATCAGGGCGACCAGCTCGCGGTTCCCGTATTCTGCGGTGAGCTCTCTGATCTCTTCCGCTACTCCTTCGACGTGGTATTCGTCCAGAAGCTTCTCCACGCGGGAGGCCAGGTCTGATGCCTGGGGGATTTCCACATGGGTCTCGGGGTCGAATCCCATGGAGCGGGCTTTCTCCGCTATCGAATAGCATTCGTCCTTCATCGACATCAGGAGGCTGAAGTAGGCCTCCATCTCTGGGCTGGCGGCGGGGCCTGGCATGTCAGTCTTCTTCCTCGGCTTCTGCCGCTTTCCTGCGGAATGCCGCTCTCAGCTCTTTGAGCACGATGTCCGTGAGCTCTTCCATCCCGTCTCCGGATTGGGCGGAGAACGAGATGCGGTCGTTTTCCCTCTTCATGATGTCGGATTTGCTTTCCGCCACTATGATCGGGACCCCAGAGAAGTTATCTTCTATGTTTCTCAGGAGCTTCTCCTGGACATCGAGGCCGTATCCGCAGGTCTCGGAGGGATCGATGACGAACAGCATGACGTCGGTCAGGTATCTCAGGGCCAGAACCGCCTGCTTCTCAATGGCGTTCCTTTCGTCGAACGTCCTGTCCAGGAGCCCGGGCGTGTCTATGATCTGGTATTTCCTCCAGTCGTCCTGCCTGTGGCCCACGATTATCCCTTTCGTCGTGAAAGGATAGGGCGCGATCTGGGGCGCCGCGGACGAGAGGACGGTGACCAGATTGCTTTTCCCCACGTTGGGGAAACCGGCGACCACCAGGGAGGGGATCTTCGGGTCCACCGACGGGATCCTCTTGAGCTTCTCCCTGGCGTCCTGGAGGAATTCCAGATCGTCGGAAATGCGTTTGACGTACGAATTGAGCCTTCCATAGAAGCCCCTGCGTTGTGCCTCGATTATTTCGGGGTCTTTGGTCTTCCTTATGTTGTAGAGGCTTTCGTTCTTCAGTTTCTCGACCCTGACGGCGCACCAATTGGCGGCTCCCAAGGCCTTCTTGTATCTGTCGACCCCTATGACAACGTCCATCAGCTGGGGGAAGAAATCGTCTTCCTTGTCCACTCTGGGGAACCTGTCCACGTAGGACGACAGCGCCGTGACTATGATGTCTCCGGCGGCTGTGACCTTCGCGAGGGCCGTCTTTTTGCGCGAGTCCAATGGGTTTGTGCCGTTCTTGGTGATTTTGGATGCCCTGTGGAATGCCTTCTCCATGAGCTCATCAGCCGACAGCACAGTGGGTACCTTGTAATCCATCCCGGCCATGCAATCTCCATTTTTTCTCATGGATAAATGCTTATTGGGCGGATGCCTCGCTGTCCGTTCGCCATTTTATCGACACTTTCACCAGCCAGAGGTCTCTGTCCATGTTTTTGTCGGCTTTCACTCCGTCCGGTATGCAGGCCAGCGGGCAGCCTGTTATCCTCAGCCCGCAGACCAGCTCCGGCTTCCCAGCGTCTGTTCCTATCAGCTTCGAAATCGCGGACAGATTCGTCCTGAACACGGCTTCGACGTCGGCTTCGGGATCTTCCGATCCAGCGTACAGGATTTGGGGTATCCCGACGCCGGCGCGGATGTCGATCTCGAGGTCCACGTCTTCCATGAAAGCCTCTCCGATATCGATGGAATACGGGTTGTCCATGCCCAGGATCATCGATTCCAGTTTCCCGGCGACGTATTTCAGGCAATCCTCCGCGAGCTGGGAATCGGTCCTGAGAGCTATAGTGAACCCGCATTCGGCCATCGAAGCCAGGTCTGTGATGTCCGCCTTAACATACACCGACGCCTCGACTATGCATCCCGTGACCTTCTCTATGGTGCCGTCGACAGTATGCTTCACGAGGCTTTTCATGAAAGTTGCCAAAGATTCCGAGTCGGTTATGTATCCGACCTCGTCGAATGCCTTCTGCACCGATTCCCAGGCGATGTCCTTCAGGTCGCCGGCGGATATCGCGGCTTGGAGCATGCTTCCGTTGCTCGTCCCTTCCGTCCCTTCCCCGAACACCCATTCTGTTCCGCCGTCGAATTCCCTGTGCCAGGTCCTGGAGTCGTCTTTGTCGTCCTTCAAGGTCGGCGTCTTGTCGATTACTGCGCCGTCCGGGTCCTTGAGCGTCAGAGCCTCCCCGGTTTTCGTCCTTTTTCCGGACGAATTCACCATGGTGAAGGTAGGATCCAGCTCCAGGATCTCTCCCGGGCCGATGCTTCCGGAAAGAGGCATTATCTTGGTCTTCCAATCCGAGGATGCTGTCAGGGTGTATCCGTCGAGCTCTATGGTGGAGTCGGTGTTGTTCAGCAGCTCCACCCACTCCCCAGTCTTGTCGTCGCCGGATGGGTTGGATTCGAACTCGTTGATCAGGAGCCCGAACTTCACCGGTGCGCTGTATTTCAGGCTGAATCCGGCGTCCAGCTCCGCTTTGAGGCCGACCAGCGGAATGGGGATGCTTGACAGGATCTCTCCCAACCCGGGAACATCGGAGAGTTTCATCCCGAGCTCATGGTACTGGACTATCTCGGGGATGGCCAGAGATACGCTGACTTTACCGGCGCGGCCGTCCGCCGTGATGAGGTGCTTGCTGCTCTTCATGAACGGGTCGACTTTTATCTTGACCTTCCAGGGCTCCCTGCCGGTTTCCTTGTCGCCCGGGTCGGTTATGCTTCCGAATCCGGTTATGCGGATGTCGTCGCCGTTGATCTTTCCGGTCGTCTTCAGAGTAACTCCGGCGGTGATCCTGCGGTCTCCTTCCTGGGTGCCGATCTCGAACGTGAAAAGGGTCTTCGTCTTCCCGGCCAGAGAGGCCGCGTCCGTCGTTATCTTCAGATTGTACCCCATGACTGTCATCTCTATCGACTGGTCTTTGAGGCATATCTTCACGCCTACGCTGTCCCAGAGCTCCGTGATGAAGGGCTCCAGGTAGGCCGCCGCCCATTCCTTTATTGTTTCGAGGCATTCCATCAGCTCCCCGTTCAGCTTCTCCACGTATTCCTGGACGTATCTCGCCGCTTCCGCGACATCCTCACCGATCGCCGCCATGATTTTCTCAACGATCTTCAGGGTTTCCAGGAGCGGCTCAAGTATGGGCTCTATCAGAGGCATCGCGGCTTCCCATGCGTCGTCCAGGAAGCTGCAGCTCGGTCTGTAATTGACGCCGGAAAGCGCCCAGCAGCTCGCCGCGGCCACCTCGAATGAGATGTCCACGGGGAATTCCCCGGAGATCAGGCAGGATTCCGAGCCGGGCGCCGAGGACATCGCCCCCGCTTCTTTTATCGAATATCTCACCGTATCTTGCAGGGACACCTCGAAAACCGTGGAATACGCGGCCACGGCGCTTTCCCTGAAGCCTACGGTGTGGGTGCATTTCTTCTCGCTGATCTTCGGGTCTGCGGTCTTGGGGGAGGTTGTTATGGAAGCTTCCAGCCTCTCTTTGGATATCCCTCCACCTTCTCTGACGACGTCGAAAGTGCCGATCCCGGCGAGTTCGATCTCCCCTCCCATGGCGTTGGCGTCGCACAGGTCGCACATCTCCTCGCACATGGCCGCCATCTTCTCTCTGACCCCTTGGGTTATCCCGGATGCGTCGAGCCCGAAGGCGCAGATCTCAGACATCGCCCACCCCAAGAATCCAGATTTTCCCTGAGGCATCCTTTCCGGATCCTCGAAAACCTCCAGGTCGTCCAGAACGGCGGAGCGATAGAGGGACAGGGCTTTCTCGTATCCTTCACCGGACATGAATTCCTCTACGGCCGTTTCGGGGAGGCTCTTGGAGAGTGCCGCGCGAACCCTGCCGGCGAATTCCCCTTCCAAGACGTAGGATCCGCTTCTTCTGACGATTTCGTCGCAAACCGCTCCGTAAAGCGGATCCGAGAATTCCGCGGACTTCAGGGAGGATGAGATGGACCGCTGGAAATCGCTCCCGCAGCCGTCCAGCATCGGGCCTATGCTCTCAGCTATGGTATCCGCCAGCCTGATTCCGTCGTAAGGGTCGGCCATGACCCTGTACGCTCCCAGCCCGGACCCTTCCGCGACTTCCATCGCCGCCGATACCAGAATCGATCTGATGTATTCCTTGAGCCAGTTGTCGGAGCTCATCCCTTTTTTGGCGAACTTCTTGAGCCATGCCGATTCGTAGACGTCCGCCGCGGGGTTCTCGATCTCAAACGTAATGCCGCCGACGGTTATGCTGGTGGTCCCCGATCCCGGGAATCTGTAGTCGCTCTCATCGAACCCGTTGACCTCCATCACCGCCCTCAGATATGGGCCGGCATCGAACGGGTCCCTCCCGGAGACGAACGAATCCAGGAGCATCCCGGCGTTCCTGTATATGCTGAGTTTGGCCTGGAGGACGGGTATGGCTCCGTCCCCGCAGAAGTATTCGCGCCATTTGAGGGCCATGTCGTCCACCATGCCCATCAAAGCCTGGGCGTAGGCGGCCTGCAGGTCGACGGTGACGCATCCCCCTTCGGAAAGGAGGATTTCGGCGGGGTCTGCGGATGTTTCCGAGGCCATCGGCCCGCCGCCGTCGCGGAAGCATGCCAGGGACAGGAGGTCTACGCAAACGGCGTAGGCGTCCAGGACGTCACGCTTCGTGAGGATCCCGTCCGTCCCGTATAAGCCATAGGCGGATGTGGAACCATAACCGTTCATAATGCGTATCTGAGCCAGATTCGACAGCTGGTATCTCATCATCTGCTCCAAGGTCACGGAGCCTTCGGCGGCCATGCTCTCGAACAGGGAGCCTTGCTCCGCCGCCAATGGGAGGGCACAGCTGCCGTCGGTGGATATCTGCAGGGTCGAATCCGCCGATCCGGTCCCGGTGGATATTTTCACGTCCACTGTTCCGGTCGCTTTCAGGTACGCCGGAAGGTATCCTCCGTCCGGGATGCCCGTTGACGCCACGCTGAGCGCCTGCGTGGACAGCTTTATGTCGCTTCCCCTCAGCTCCGCGCGGACTCCGTTATCGACCATCGGGAACTGGTAATCGAGCCATTCCTCCGCTTTCCTCCCGAATTCGGCCTCTCTGTCTTCTACGGTTCCCCCGGAGCCTACGGAGACGCTCCATATGATCTCCGCCAGGCCCCTGTCGACGAATGCTGTCATGCTGTCCAGCGCCGCATCCACCGCGGCAGCGTCTTTCTCTCCGTTGCGGGTCTCTTCCGAAGCCCTTTCGTATCCAGCCGCCATCGCGCCGCAAGCAACCGATATCGTCAGTATCAGCACCGCTATCACGGCGAATGGCATAGCGCCTTTCCTATCGTTCATGGGAGGCCTTTTGGCGTGCGGGACTTATAACGAAGGCCTGTGCGCGCACGCAAACTCTGGACACAATGCATCGGAAGGCTGTCGTCCCATGCCGTTTTATATGCGTTTTTCAGGAATACTTATAACCTTATTTTTATAGAATCAGTACAATCGGACTTCAAGGTACCATGACAACAACTTCAAGGGATTACTCTAGCGCGACTGGTCTCCCAAAGAAAACCAAGTCGCTCTGCCCGGAATGCGGCAAGGTTCTGGACGCAGAGCTATTCGCCAAAGACGGGAAAGTCTACATGGCGAAGGAATGTCCCGAGCACGGGAAGTTCAGCGACGTATATTGGTCGGATGCCGATTATTATCTAAAAGCTGAGAAGTTCGCCCACGATGGGATAGGCCTCCGCAACCCTTGCGACAAAACCCTCAAAGAGGGCGATGACAACGCCGTTCACATAGTCATCGACGGCAACAGAATCGATATGCTCTCCGCTACGGCCCTCGCGAACATCGATCTCACCAACAGATGCAACATGAACTGCCCCATCTGCTTCGCGAACGCGAATCAGCAGGGGTATGTCTATGAGCCTTCTTTCGAGCAGGTCCATGACATGCTGGTCACTCTGAGGTCCGAGGAGCCCATCAAATGCACTGCGGTTCAGTTCGCCGGAGGGGAGCCCACGGTCTACGACAGGTTCGTCGACGTTCTCGCGGACGCAAAATCCCTGAATTTCGCTCAGATCCAGGTCGCCACCAACGGAATAAAGTTCGCCCAGGACTACGAATTCCTGAAGGCATGCAAGCTGGCCGGGCTGAACACCATCTATCTGCAGTTCGACACCCTCAGGGACGAGACTTACATGCGTTCCAGGGGCAGGAAGATGCTCGACGTGAAGATGAAGGTCCTCGAGAACTGCAGGAAGCTAAACGAAGAGGGCCTGCACAGCCCATCGATAGTTCTCGTTCCGGTCATTGTCACCGGGATGAACGACGACGAGGTCGGAGACATCATAAAATTCGCGTTTGACAACGCTGACATCATCAGAGGCGTCAACTTCCAGCCCGTCGCGTTCACCGGGCGCGTCACCCAGGAGGAGGTCTCCACCGGAAGGTTCACTCTCACCGACCTCATCAGGTGCGTGGACGAGCAGACCGGATACGCCACCAAGGACGACTGGTACCCCGTCCCAGTGGTCGCGCCGATATCCAAATTCGCTTCCGCATTCCTCGGAGAGAACAAAGTCACCTTCACGACCCACCCCCACTGCGGTATCGCGACCTACATTTTCCAGGACGAAAAAGGGAATGCCGTGCCCTTCCCCAGGTTCGTCGACATAGAGAGGTTCTCCAGCGAGCTCGACAAAATCGCGGACAAGGTCGATCAGGCCAAGTTCAAGAAGCTCTACGCGATCAAGCTGATCAAGCTGCTGAACTCCTGCGTGGACGAGAGCAAGATGCCCGAAGGCCTGACCAAGAAGAAATTCGTCGAGATGATCTCCTCCGTCATGGGCCACAAGTCCAAGGAGGCCCTCGCTTCCTTCTCGTGGAAAATGATGCTCATCGCAGGTATGCACTTCCAGGACAGCTACAATTACGATATCGAAAGGGTCAGGCGCTGCTGCATCCACTACGTCACGCCCGATTGCCGCGTAATTCCTTTCTGCGCCTACAACAGCGGGCCGGAATTCCGCAGGGCGGTGGAGGACCAGTTCTCCGTTCCCTTGGAAGAGTGGAAGAAGAGCCACCAGAAACAGGCCAAGGAGCTCGAGGAAGCCCTTATTGTGCCCAAAGATCAGTGATACCATGAAAGTAGACGAGAACAAATGCCTCCATTGCGGAGGATGCGTGGGCTCCTGCCCCAAGAACGCCATATTCCTGAACGATTTCGTCCTCGAATTCAACGACGACTGCATCGGCTGCGGCATTTGCGTCAGGCTCTGCCCGGTGGCCGCGCTCTCTAAAGGGTGATCCGATGAAGACATACCAGTGCGATATCGTCGTCGTGGGCGCCGGCCCCGGCGGAAGCATGGCGGCCAAATTCTGCGCCCAGGGCGGCCTGGACACCATTCTGATAGAGAAGAAAGCCGAGATCGGAGCCCCTCTCAGATGCGCCGAGGGCGTGTCCAAGAAATGGCTCGCCGAGGTCGGAATCGAGCCGGACCCCGTCTGGATCCGCGGCGACATGAAAGGCGCGATCATCAAGTCCGCTCAGGGCACCGAATTCCGTCTGGACGAGTCCAAAGCCGGGTCCGAGGTGGGATACGTCCTGGAAAGGCATCTCTTCGACAAGGCCCTCGCCAGGGATGCGGCCGAAGCCGGAGCTAAGATTATGCTGCGCACATCCGCCACCGGAGTGCTCCGCGGCCCCGATGGGAAGGTATGCGGCATAAAAGGGAAGTCCATGGGCGAGGAGATCGAGATCCGCGCCAAGGCCGTGGTCGCCGCCGACGGTTATGAGAGCCAGGTCGGCAGGTGGGCAGGCATCGACACCACCCTCAAGCTCAGCGACATCGACTCGTGCATCCAGTACAGGATGTGCAACATAGACGTGGAGCCTGATTTCTGCGAGTTCATCATCGGTTCCGTGGCCCCCGGAGGGTATGTATGGATTTTCCCCAAGGGCAACGGGGTTGCGAACGTCGGAATCGGCGTAATGGGCTCCAAATGCACCAAAGGCGCCGATGCCAAGTACTATCTGGACAAGTTCATCGCGGAGGATCCCAGGTTCTCCAAAGGCCAATGCCTGGAGATCATGGGCGGATTCGTCTCGACCTGTCCCGGGCTCGACTGCGCCGTCGAAGACAATGTAATCCTCGTAGGAGACGCCGCCAGGGTCATCGACCCCATCACCGGCGGAGGCATCTGCCACGCCTGCAGGACCGGAATGTATGCGGGCAAGGTCCTCACGGAATGCGCCAAGAAGAACGATTTCTCCAAAGAGGCTCTCATGCCCTACGAGAAGATGTGGCGCGACAGGATGGAGGACAAGCTCTTCAGGAACTGGATGGCCAAGGAGAAGCTGGCGACCCTGGATGACGAGGTCATAGACAACGTCATCAAGATGATCAGCAGCTCGGATATCTCCGAGGTCAACGTTTACAATCTCCTCAAAGTCATCAAACAGAAGTATCCTCAGGTCGTAGAAGGCTTCGAGGACCTCATCTGAAACCTTTCCGCGGGGGTCTTCCCCGCGCCTTTATTTCCGCCCTTTCTTTAGGTTGTCGCGATTCCAATCGTCGATAATATATTCTGTGAACCTTTACCCGCCATCAGTAACCGAAAGGTTCCCAAATCCGATGCGCAAAAACGCATTGCGGAGAATGATTCAAATGAACAGATACGGAATAATGGCTCTCGCAGTAGCCGCGATCGCCGCTTTCGCTTTCATCGCCGTCCCTGCTTCCGAATCGGACGCAGAAGGAAATGTAAGCATAAGCGTCGAGACGGTCCAGTCTGAACCGGGAGCTAAGAACGTCGAAGTCGACATAACCATAGATCCCAACGGCGGATTCTTCGGGTCGGATTTCGAAATTAATTATGGCCAGGGCCTCACGCTTAAGGAGCTCAAATCCGGCACCCTAATGGCTATCACGCCCAATGAAGACTACACTATCAACCCGTATTTCTTCTACGCTGAGAGTTCAGCCGTTAGTGATGTGACTTCGACCGGTGTCCTGGCGACCTTGGTGTTCGATGTTGCGGGAGATGCTTCCGGGAGTCTCTTAGTTGAAATCGTCCGCACCGAGATGTTCAATGTTGCTGGTGAGTTAATTTCGCCCAACCTCATGGAGGGCGCTGTGGTCATAGGGTCTTCTGAGATCAAAGTCACCGGCGTGGACGTCAAGCCCGATACGCTTTCGCTTGAGGTCGGCAAGACCGCGAATCTCACCGCGAACGTCTCGCCTGATGATGCAACCAACAAGAATGTGAGCTGGAGATCCAGCGACGCAAGCGTCGCAACCGTAAGTTCCACCGGAGTGGTCACAGCGATCAAGGAAGGCAAAGCCAACATATTCGCGACCACCGTCGACGGGAGTTTCTCGGATATATGCGTCGTCACTGTCAACGCCCAATCCATTCCAGTGACGGAAGTGACTCTAGACAAAACCAGCATCACAATTGATGTCGGTTCCACGGAAACTCTGACTGCCACCATCAAGCCCTCTGACGCAACCAACAAAGGCCTTGCTTGGTCCTCAAGCAAACCTTCAGTCGCAACCGTTGAAAACGGAGTTGTCACCGGCGTCTCCGCCGGTACCGCCACCGTAACCGTCACCACCGTCGACGGTGCCAAAACTGCGACCTGCACTGTTACTGTCCCAGAGAAGCAGGTTCCTGTTACCGGCATCTCTCTTAACAAGAGTTCTGGAAGCATTGCCGTAGGATCTTCTGATATCTTGACGGCCACAATAGCGCCTTCGAATGCCTCCAACAAGGGTGTATCATGGATTTCCGATAACTCCGCAGTTGCTACCGTCGCCAACGGAGTTGTCACCGGTGTCTCCGCCGGTACTGCCAAGATCACTGCGACTTCCGCGGACGGAGGATATACTGCGAGCTGCGAATACACCGTCACCGCTCCTGTTCCGGTTACCGGGGTAACTCTCAACAAGACAAGCGCCAATATCGCTATCGGTTCAACCGAGACTCTTGTCGCTACCGTGGCGCCCGCAGACGCCTCCAACAAAGGTATTGCTTGGTCTTCCAGCAACACTGCAGTCGCAACTGTAGCCAACGGAGTTGTCACCGGAGTATCTGTCGGTACCGCCAAGATTACTGTTACAACCGCAGATGGCAACAAGACTGCGACCTGCGATGTCACTGTCGAGGCTATAGCTGTCACCGGAGTGACCCTCAACAAGACGACAGCCAAGATTACAATCGGTTCAACCGAGACTCTTGTCGCTACCGTGGCGCCCGCAGACGCTACCAACAAGAATGTTTCATGGTCTTCCAGCAACTCTTCGGTTGCAACTGTAGCCAACGGAGTTGTCACCGGTGTCTCCGCCGGTACCGCCACCATCACTGTCACCACTGCAGACGGTAATAAGACTGCGACCTGCAATGTCACAGTCGAGGCTATAGCCGTAACCGAAGTCAAGCTTAGTCTTCACGAGCTGACAATTGAGAAGGGCAAGACACAGAAGCTGACCGTTGATGTGATTCCCTCCAATGCGACCAACAAGGATGTTACATGGTCTTCCAGCGATACTTCCGTTGCCACTGTGTCGAACGGAACCGTTACAGGAGTTACCGTCGGTATCTCCACGATAACCGTTACCAGCGCCGATGGATCCCACACCGATACCTGCAAAGTGACCGTGAAAGAGTCTTCGTCCTCCAGCGACAACACCATGCTTTACATCGGAATTGCGATCGTCATCATCGTGATCCTTCTTGCTGTTCTCGCTTGGATGAGGCACTCCAAGAAGTTCTGAAACTTTTGAGGGGAATTGCCCCCTCTTTTTTTAGCCAGCGTTCCGTAAAAATCATTGGTATCGTACACATCTGTCATGATGTATGATTTACCAAGAATCTGTAGCATGATAGAAAGTTAAATCATATTACAGGCATTGCCCCCTAGGTTACAAAATGGCATGCGAAACGAAATCGGCCATTTACGGCTTCATCGCCGTGTTGGCAATAACACTGTTTTCTGCGGCTCTCATCGGCTTCGAGTCAGAAGCTGATGCGGAGGAAAATCCGCAGTTGATAATAATAATCGATACCGTTTATGCTACGAGTGGGGACAGTTCCATCGAAGTCCCCATAATTATCGAAGATAACAGCGGATTCTTCGGCGGAGAATTCCAGATTGGATACGATTCTAATCTTACTCTCACAGGAATAAGTGCCGGGGTAATGCCGCTCACTCCGAATGATAATTACAGCATGAATCCGTACCCTTTCTACCTTGAGAACTCGTCTATCGACGATATAGATCAGAAGGGTTTGCTGGTTACATTGTATTTCGATGCGCCTAGCGGCAAATCGGGGGAATTCCCGATAATACTTGATTTTTCGGAAGTTTTCAATGTTGCTGGCAAGGATGTGGAAGTCATCTGCGAGGACGGAGCGATAGTCACGTCTACCGTTCGTGTCCCTGTGACGGGAGTGAGTGTGATTCCCTCCACGGTTTCTATTAAGGCGAGCCAAACGGCCACCCTTACCGCATCTGTGTCCCCGTCTAATGCGACTAATAAAAATGTATCATGGAGATCTAGCAATCCAGATGTGGCTACTATTAGCAGCACTGGTGTCGTCACCGGCATGTCGTCTGGTACGGCATCAATATTTGTCACTACCCAGGATGGCAGTTTTTCCAGTGTTTGCCGCGTAACAGTGGATGCAGGGATCAAAGCCACCAGCATAACTCTTAACGCCGATTCTCTCAGCTTAGAAACCGGCGATACTTTCACTCTCAAAGCCACGGTTCTGCCTCAAAATACCACTGATAAGAGGGTGACATGGACTTCCAGTCAGGGCGACATCGTTTCTGTGGATTCCAACGGAAAGGTCACTGCCAAATCGGCAGGTTCCGCTTATATAATAGCAACCTCAGTTGGAGGAGACGTTATTCCGGCGATATGTCTTGTTGAGGTCAAAGAGAAAGTCGTCAGTGTCACAGGAGTGTCATTGGACAAAACCTCTCTCAGTCTCAAAGTCAAAGAAAAAACCAATCTCAACGCCGTTGTGAACCCTTCTAACGCGACAAACAAAAATTTGACTTGGAAATCAAGCAACACATCTGTTGCCACGGTGAGCGATGGGACTGTTACAGCCGTTTCCACCGGAACGGCAACGATAACTGTCACCACTTCAGATGGCGGTTATAAAGCAACCTGCAAGGTCATCGTAACGAGGAATGCCTCATCTAATTGCGTATCAATAAGCGTCGATGCGGTCCAGTCCGAGCCTGGAGCTAAGAATGTCGAAGTCAATATAACCGTAGACTCCAACGGGGGATTCTTCGGATCGGATTTCGAAATAGAATACGGCCAGGGCCTTACGCTCAAGGAGCTCAAATCCGGCACCCTGATGGCCATCACGCCCAACGAAGACTACACTATCAACCCGTATTTCTTCTATGCTGAGAACTCAGCCGTGAGCGACGTGACTTCGACCGGGGTTCTGGCGACTTTGGTGTTCGATGTCGTAGGAGATGCTTCCGGGAGCCTCCCAGTCAAGATCGTCCGCACCGAGATGTTCAATGTTGCTGGTGAGTTAATTTCGCCCAACCTCGTGGAGGGTGCAGTGGTTATTGGATCTTCTGATATTAGAGTCACAGGCGTGGATATCAAGCCCGACACGCTCTCGCTCGATGTCGGTAAGACCGCGAATCTGACTGTGAACATCTCGCCTTCCGACGCAACCAACAAGAATGTGAGCTGGAGGTCCAGTGATGCAGGCGTCGCAACCGTAAGTTCTACTGGAGTGGTCACAGCAATCAAGGAAGGCAAAGCCAACATATTTGTGACCACCGAAGACGGGAGTTTCTCGGACATTAGTTTGGTTACCGTAACTAACCCCAATGTTCCAGTTTCAGGCGTATCGCTTGATTCTGCCAGGCTCTCCCTTGAGACCGGAGAAAAACACACTCTTAAAGCCACCGTGTCACCATCCGATGCAACTGATAAGTCCGTGACCTGGAAATCCAGCAAGACTACTGTCGCCAAAGTATCCACGTCAGGAGTTGTCACAGCTGTTGCGCCCGGAACTGCGACAGTCACTGTCACAACAACCGACGGATCCAAGACCGCCACATGCGTCGTGACAGTGGTCGCTCCGATGGTCAACGTCACCGGTGTTTCGCTTGATTCCTCTAAGCTCTCTTTGGAGGCTGGAGAAAAGCACACTCTTACCGCTACCGTGTCGCCTTCCGATGCGACAGACAAATCGGTAACCTGGAAATCCAGCAAGACAGCCGTCGCCAAAGTGTCTTCGGCAGGCGTTGTCACCGCGGTCGCGCCCGGAACAGCAACGATTACAGTCACAACTAATGACGGATCCAAGACCGCCACATGCGTCGTGACAGTGGTCGCTCCGACGGTCAATGTCACCGGAGTGACTCTGAATGCTTCGTCCATATCGATCGAAAAAGGATCTACTGCGATTTTGACGGCCACTGTGTTGCCTTCCGATGCGACCGATAAGTCCGTTACATGGAAATCCAGCAAGACGGCTGTCGCCAAAGTATCCGCGTCAGGAGTCGTCACTGCGGTTGCGGTTGGGACTGCTACCATAACCGTCACCACCGTAGATGGCGCCAAGACCGCGACCTGCACGGTCAAAGTCGTGAAAGCCTCAGATATCACAGAGGGCGAAGTCTTCTCGTTCGACGGCATCGAATACACGGTCCTCCAGGACATGAAGTCTGTGTCCGTCACGGGATGTTCCTCGGACAAGACTGAAGTATCTTTGCCCGCATCTGTGACCTACAAAGGAAAGGCTCTCGCAGTCGAATCCATCGGCGAGAAGGCGTTCTTCGGAAGTCCCATCGTTTCCGTCAATACAGGAAGCGTTCCGACGATAGGGATGAAGGCCTTCGCCAGCTGCCCCTCGCTGTCCGATGTCACCATCGGCGCCAAGAGCATCATGGGCTACGCATTCTACGGAAGCATGGCCATCACGCACATCAAATTCTCCGATGCGCTCACCGATCTGGGGACCCAAGCCCTCGGATCCTTGAAGTTCCTCGATTTCAGCGGGAATGAGCTGAAGAAGAACGCCGCCAACCTCGCTGGAAAGGAGTTCACCGGTTCTGATTCCGTTTTGATGGCCGTCCCTGCAATCGGGGAGACGTTCTCCGTGGGAGGATTGAATTACACTGTGATCTCCGATGGCTCCGTCTCTCTGACCGGAAGCGAAGAGAAGATCACGGAACTCACCGTGCCTTCCGAGGTGTCAGTGGGACTCTACAAGTTCTCAGTGGATTCGATAGGCGAGAAGGCGTTCTTCGGAAGCTCTCTCGTTTCCGTCGACACCGGAAGCGTTCCGACCATAGGGATGAAGGCTTTCGCCAGCAGCCCCTCGCTGTCCGATGTCACCATCGGCGCCAAGAGCATCATGGGCTACGCATTCTACGGAAGCATGGCCATCACGCACATCAAATTCTCCGATGCGCTCACCGATCTGGGGACCCAAGCCCTCGGCTCTCTCAAATTCATGGTCGATGGCGCCGAAGTCAGGAAGACCGCCGGAAACCTCGCCGGCAAGGAATTCTACGTCATAGACGGAGTCCTCCAATGCGTCGACATCGCAGTCGGTGAGACATTCTATGTCGACGGCCTCAAGTACACGATCACCTCCGCGGTACCGTTGGAAGTTTCGCTGTCCGGATATCAGGGCAACCCAACCGTCGTCATAGCGCCCGATCACGTCGAGTACAAGGGCCTCGAATTCAAGGTCACGTACATCGCCGACAAGGCCTTCTATAAATGCAATTCAATCGTTTTCGCCGATATATCGGCGATTCCGGCCAGCGGCACCAGAGTGTTTGAGTACTGCTCCAGCCTCGTTTCCGCGGTCGTGGATATGGAGGTCCTCAGGGGCTACTACTTCCTGGATTGCCCATCGCTCAGATACGTCGACATCTCCGGGTCCAAGGAGATTAGAGCATATGCTTTCCACAACACCTCTGGGATTTATTCCATAACATTCTCCGATGAGCTGTCCAAAGTCTATTCCAATGCGTTCAATGCCGTGACGTTCTACGGGGCCGACGGCTCTGCTTTGAAGGTGACGGCCAGCGACCTCAAGGGGAAGACCTTCGTCGGAAGCGATTCCAAGCTCTATGAGCGCCTTTCCGTGGGTAGCTCCTTCGTGATGGACGGCATTCAGTATTCCATCGACAGCGAATCCAGCGTTACCATCACCGGGTATGAGGGAAGCATATCCAGCCTTATCGTCCCGGTCTGCGTGAGCTACGGCGGATCGGCTTACACCGTGGATTCCGTGTCTGCAAAGGCGTTCTATGGGTGCACCACCCTGGAATACGCCGATCTCGGTGCGGTCTCCATGATAGGCGATAGGGCCTTTGCGAACTGTACCAGTCTCGTTGGAGTGAAGGTCTCGGCACCATATCTCGGAACATATTGCTTCTTCGGATGCCCCCTCAAGAATCTGGACCTCACGTCCGTCGTGACGATCGATGCCAGCGCATTCAGCGAGTGCAGAGCGTTGGAATCGCTCGTATTCTCCGATTCGCTCGCATACGTCGGGAAGAACGCCTTCTTCAGGGCATTCTTCTACTCTACCGATGGCGCGGCCATCACCGAGGACGCCGCCGGGCTTGCAGGCAAGACCTTCATGGGAGCGGATTCCAAGCTCTACGAATGCCCCAAGGTCGGCGCCAAGATAACCGTCGACGGTCTGGTCTATTCCGTGACCTCCATCATGCCCAACGAGGTTTCCTTGGTGGGCTATGAAGGCAGCATATCCGCGATCTCCGTCCTAAGCGAGGTCAAGTACGGCTCGCTTTCATTCAAGGTGAGGGCCATCGCGGACCAGGCGTTCTACAAGTGCGAGACTTTGATCTACGCTTACCTCGGAGACGTCGAAACCGTTGGATTCAAGGCTTTCGCAGGATGCACCGGGCTCGTCTACGTGAACACATCGGCGAAGAGCATCGGAAGCTACGCGTTCTTCGGATGCACCAAGCTGTACGGCATGGATCTCTCTTCGGCCTTGACTATAGGGGCCAGCGCATTCAGCGGCGTGCCTCTGGCTTTCGCGACTTTCTCCTGGGACCTTTTCGACGTAGGCAAGAACGCGTTCTATGGTCTGACGTTCATGGATGGGGTGAGCAAACTCGACCCGACCGCCAGCAACCTCGCAGGGAAGTCTTTCGCCGGAGACGGGAAGGTTCTCAGCCGCGTGGCATAAACCCAAAAAATAAGGGGAGAGGTTTCTCCCCATTTTCTTTCTTATCCTTTCGAATCGATTCCGTTGCCTTCTGGCTATTTCAATCGCTGTCCTGCTTCAGGTCCTCGAACTTCTTCGCCATCGTCGGATTGTTCCTCGTCAGCTTCTTGATGGAAAGGTCCTGGGCCTTGTCGTTGGCCAGTCTGAGCTGTCTTTCGGATCCGATCAGTCCCTCCTTCACTTTCTGAAGGTGGTCGATGGTCTTGTCTATCTCCTCGATGGCTTTGGAGAACTTCTCGCTCGCGATGCGATAGTTCCTCGAGAATCCGTCCTTGAAGGCGTTCATGTTCTCTTCGAAATGGGTGATATCCAGATTCTGGTTCCTGACCACCAGCAGCTCCTGCTTGTATTCCAGAGAGCTTCTCGATGCGTTCCTTATCAGGGTGATGATGGGAATGAAGAACTGCGGCCTGATGACGTACATCTTCGGATACCTGTACGAGACGTCTACGATGCCCGTGTTGTACAGCTCGCTGTCGGGTTCCAGCATGCTGACAAGCACCGCATATTCGCATCCCTTTTCGTTGCGGTCTTTGTCGAGCTCTTTGAAGAAGTCCTCGTTGCGATGTTTGCTGGCTGTCTGGTCGGCTTCGTTCTTCATCTCGAACATTATGCTGGCGAATTCGATGCCGTCCAGGGATTCCCTGAATATGTAATCCCCTTTAGAGCCGGATTTGGAGATCTCGTTGTCCTTCTCGAAGTAGGCGTTCTGGAACCCGGCGGGGCGGAGCTTGTTGAATTCGTTCTCGCAGAATCTCTCTAGCGATTCCCCGATCATCTTGGTGCTCTGCCTTGCCTTGAAATCTTTGTAGAACTCGACCTCCTCATCCTTCGCTTTCAGCTGAGCTTCGTACACGCTTTTCATTCTTTCCTGTTCGATCTTCTTAGTGATCTCGTCCTGTTCCATCTTGGCCTTGAGATCGGCTATCTCCCTGTCTTTGGAGTTGATCTCCTCTATCTTTCTGTTCTCGGCTTCCGACAGCGCCAGCTTTTTCTCGCTGTCCCATTTCGATTGTTCGGCCTTCAGCTCCGCTATCTCCGCATCCTTCTTGAGGATCGTATCATTCTTGGCCTCTTCCGCGGACTTGACGGCCATCGTCTTCTCCATCTCGAAGCTGCCGATCTTCGCTTTCAGCTCCGCGATATCGGAGCCCATTTTCTGGATTGTCCTGTTTTTGGCCTCTTCCGCGGACTTGACGGCCATAGTCTTCTCCATCTCGAAGCTGCCGATCTTCGCTTTCAGCTCCGCTATTTCCAAGTCTTTCGAGCTGATCTCTTTGGTAAGCTCTTCTCTGGTTTTCGTCAGGAGTTCGGAACGGATCTTCTCATCTTCGGCTTTGATCAGGGATATCGCATCGGCTTTCTCTTTCTCGTAATGCTGAACGCGGTACTCCATCTCTTTGGAGAATTCCGCATCGCGAACCTGGCTGACAATCTTGCCGTAGTCTGATTCGTCGATCTGGAACAGAGTTCCGCAGTGGGGGCATCTGATTTCTGACATGAGCATGGATAGTCTGTCCAAAGCATAAGTATCATACTGAAATCGGCCTTTAAGCGGCTGTCTTTCCGTCTTTGAAACTCAGCAGAAATAGTCAGATTTCGTCAGCAAATCGGTTTGAATTTATGGCAGGCGATAATTACAAAATCAGCCTGGACGCCTTTTTCACCATAGTGCTATCATCATCGCATCTGTCCAGAACTTTTCATAGAACTATAGTGATTACGATTGCTGAAAGCTATGGCTTATGATATGTGTGAGTAATCATACTATAGTGCTATATGCCAAACTGCTCAGAAATCCCTAAGAACATCCAGATACGAGAAATCCAGCTTGTCTTCGGCCAAAGATTTCATCAAAAGATCTTCTGGAACATAGCGGTCGTATTTCCCGAATTCCAGCCTGTCATCTCCGATGAGGTCGGCGGCGAAACGTTTGTCGGAATACCTTTCGATGTATTCCAGAAGCTCTCCCCAATCCAATTCGGTCATCACGTCAGCGAAATAAGGCGGCCTTTCCAGGACCTTGTCGCATACCATCCTCAGGACTCTGCACAGGGTATCGAACGCTCTCGTCCCGATCCAGGGGTAGATGCGATACCCATAATCAGTTTCCACTATGCCTTTCAGCATTTCTGATTGGATCGCCATCCTTCTGCTCGCCGAAAGCTCTTCCGAGGCCGACGCGTCGAGGAAACCGTATCCTTCATCCGAGGACAGGATCTCCCGCATGCGCTCCATAATCCTGTTGTCGGTTTCCGGCACCCCGGATTTCCACAGGGTGTCCGCGGATCCCTCGGTCTCCTCCACTTCCACGGAGCGCGATTTCCCGTTGATTTCCACGACCTTCCAGATTCTTCCGGCCAGCTGGATCAGGTCTCCCTGCTTGGGCATCTCCTGGATGGTGCCCACCCCTTTGCCGTCGCAGCTGACCTCTATCTCCTTTTTGACGGTGAATACGGAGCAGAAATCCCTGTCCGAAGAGATCTTCTCTCCTTTGTCGGTGATCAGCAAGGTCCCGTCGTCCATCTTCATGATGATGCCGACGGAGATCATGTATCTGACCAGCTCGGCGTATTCTTCCTTCTTTATGTTCCTGAACGGATACATCGGCAGGACGTCGGAGAGAAGCCGGGAGAATTTCGTCCCGGTACCGTGCCTCATGCATTCCATGGTCTGATGGAACAGGAGACCATACGGCAGGGAAGGCTCCGATTCGGATTCGGTCCAGCCCTCTTCGGCCAGCGTCGCTATGGCTATGCCTTTTATCAGGTCCATGGACACGCCCTCGACCGATGACCACCATTTCTCCTGGTCTTCCCGGCAGAACATCCTCATGATCTGGGCGCCGCCTCTTCTGCCTGAGCGCCCCATCCTCTGGACGAAGCTGGAGCAGGTGTATGGGGTATCGATCTGGATCACCGCGTCCAGGGATCCCACGTCGATCCCAAGCTCCAGGGTGACGGTCGAAACGGTCACCGTTTTCTTGGAAGGGTCCTTTAGGTTTTCTTCGGCCGATTTTCTGAGCTCCTTGGATATGCTGCCGTGATGGACGTGGATGACGTCGGGATCTTTGGCGTCCTCGGCCATCTTCTTGAGGGATCTGGCCGTCCTTTCCGCGGTGACCCTGCTGTTGGTGAACACAATGCAATTCCTGCCGCGGATCTCTTTGTACAGTAGCTTATAGAACGAGTTGACGGACTTCTTTCTCGGGTTGGGATCCTCTGCGGGCGAAGGGAAGCGGCTGTAGTAGATGATGAGATCTCTTTTGGCCGTCGGCCGGTCGGTAACCACCGCCGTTTCCCTTCCTGTGTTGGCTGATAACCATTCCGCAACGGATCCCGTATCTGCGATGGTGGCAGAGAGGCCTATCCGTCTGGGCTCGCAATGGGCCAGCATATCAAGTCTCTCAAGGCAGCACAGAAGCTGTTGGCCGCGGTCCGAGCCCATGAATGCGTGGACTTCGTCTATGATCACGAATCTCAAATCTCCGAACAGCCTCTCCAGATCCTCCGGCCTGGAAGCCACGATGTTCTGCAGGGATTCTGGGGTTATCTGCAGGATCCCGGAGGGCACTTCCAGGAGCTTCGCCTTGGATTGGAGGCTTATGTCCCCGTGCCAGCCGGTGACTTCGATGTAGGAATCCTTCAGCATCGGCTCCAGCCTTTCGAATTGGTCGTCGATGAGCGCTTTCAGCGGCCCCACATAAAGGGCTCCGACGCTTCTGGGCGGGTTGCTGTATATCGACGATATCGCCGGGAAGAGGGCGGCCTCGGTCTTTCCGCTGGACGTTTCCGATGATATCAGAAGGTGGCGGTCCGTCCCGAAAAGGATGTCGAACGCTTTCTCTTGGACGCTTCTGAATGATTCCCAGCGGTTGGCATGGATGTATTCGCGGAGGAACCACGGGAGGCTGTCGAATCTGTCGGTCATATCTCCAA
Organism: Candidatus Methanomethylophilaceae archaeon; assembly: GCA_017524805.1. Lineage (NCBI taxonomy): Archaea > Methanobacteriati > Thermoplasmatota > Thermoplasmata > Methanomassiliicoccales > Methanomethylophilaceae > Candidatus Methanomethylophilaceae archaeon. The sequence continues at coordinate 36,993 of JAFXUX010000037.1, read as the reverse complement.
ATCATCGATCAGGTCGTCGTCCGGGTTGCGATCGGGCTCCAAAGTCCTTCCAGTCACAAGATCCTCGAATTTCGCGTCCGGATTCTGCTTCAGGACGTCCAGCAGGCTGATCAGATCTCTGGTTATCTCTCTGGGCGTGAGCATCGACGCCGATACCGACGACAGGATCGCCGCGAGGTATTCCTTCAGGTTCTCGTCGGTGACCTTGGATGCGTACTCGTATTTCTGCTCGTGCAGGTTCCTGATGGTCCTGAGCAGGACGTAGATCTCCTCGTTGGTGAGCGGGCGCAGCCTTATGACCGGGCCGAGGAAGTTGTCGTAGCCGTTCTCGTATCTGCCGCCTACCAGCCTGGATCTGAGGGCTTCGTAGCTGTAGAGCCCGCGGTTCGGGTCCTCGATGAATTCCGGGGTGCCGCACATGTACACGGACAGATGCGACGATTTCCCCTGCATTATGTCGTTGAATATCGAGAGGATGCGTTCGTAGTTGTTGTTCCTGGCGACTTTGTTCTGCAGCTTGTAGAGGACGACGGCCTCGTCGAGGAAGACTATCAGCCCTTTGTATCCGATATTGACGGCGAATCTGGCCCAGAGCTTCACGAATCCGTACCAGTTGTCGTCCCCTATGGTCGAATCGACGCCGAGCAGCTTCCTAGAATCCCTCTTCAGCTCGATCTCACCCTTCAGCCATCTCAGCGCGGGGATGTCGTCCTTGCCTTCGGAGAGGTCCTTCCAGTAGCTCAGCAGGGCCTTGGCGAAATCGCGGCTGTTCTGAAGGCCGCCCAGATCTGCAACGGATTCTTTGAGGATGAGTTCCACCGCGTCGTCGTCCGGCTTCTTACCGAGTTTCTTTGTAGCTTCTTCGGTGGCCGCGTCGATCCATTCCTGCAGGACGCTTTCGATCGCTCCGCCGTCCGGGCGGGTGCGGACGGCCATGTTCTTTATCAGCTCTTTGTAGGTGTTCAGGCCTTCCTTTTTGGATCCGGTGAGCCTGCGGCTGTCGGCCAGATCCGCGTCCATGACCACGAATCCTTTGTCCATGGCGTTGGTGCGTATCATCTGGGTCAGGAAGCTTTTCCCGTTTCCGAAGCGGCCGGATATGAATCTGAATGCTCCGCCACCTTCCGCTGTGTCCTCCATGTCGCGCACGAAGGTCGCCGTCTCGGCTTTCCTTCCCACGGCTATGAATTCCAGGCCTCTGCGCGGGACTACGCCCGAGGAAAGCGCGTTCATCATTATGTTGAGCGTCCTTTTGGGGACTGCCGGGGTCTTTCCGCTGTCGTCTTCCATTTCCTCTCCTTTCAGCAAACAGTTTCTTTGAGTTTCTGCGCGTAATCTTCGATGGCGGTGCCGTTGTCCAGGACAATATCCCCTATTGTGTCGGCTGCGGCAGAGTTGACCGCCCTCTCCAAGGTCCTGTTGACCTTCGTCCCTTCAAGGCATTCTTTGGCGTATTGTTTCTGTTCCTCGGTGAGCATGGCTGCGAAGTCTTTCCAGGGGTCTCCCGTTTTTTCCACTATAGTCTTAATTTCTATATTCACTATAGTCTTACCAATATCCAGGGGCTCATCTTCGACTTCCGCGCCCAGCATCTTCGCGATGTCTCTGAGGTCGTTCTCCGCCTCCTCTATCGCTGACATATCCAAGCGCATATTGGCCATGGATTCCCTCCGCTTTTTGCTCTCCCTTTCTTTCAGGGCTATGAGAGTTGCTTCGCACACAATATCGCGGTTATTGGAGCCGAATCCGGAGGGGCAGCGCGGGCATTTCTCCCCGGAAATCGCGGCGGACGCGATTTTGCAGATGGAAGATATGATCCTGACGAAATCTTTGTTTCCGGGGCCGAAAATCTTCACATCCACGGAGATGGGCATGCCTGCGAATCCTTCGAACGTCGATATGGTCTGGGTGATCGTCCTCATGTCCGCTATGGTGCTGAGCCTCGAGCCTTTGGAATGGAGCAGCTTCAGGGAGGCATTGACCGCATCGGTTAGGGCGGGATCGTCCGATTCTCCGTCCCAGCAGCGTCTTATCTGTTCCGATGACAGGTCTCTTGGGGGTTCCGAAAGAAGCGCGCGCGTCGTCAGAGCTTCGACGCGGACGAGGTCAGAGTATCTGTCCAGCTCCGGGGGATTTAAATCGTCGATGAGGCACAGCTCAATGATTGCGTTGTCTATTCTCTTGTCAATGGGCGAATCCGAATTGTTTTTGCAGAGCGTGAGCGCATGGATGGCTGATTCTGGGTCGAGCGACGGGTCGCAGAGGATCTCCTGGGACAGAAGCCATGAGAATCCGCGGCATCTGCCGATCGTTTTCTCTCCCCTCAGAACGCTGTCTTTCCAGGATTGGTATTCGCCGAACATCCCAAGGGTCATACTGGAATAGCACGGTTCCGGAGGGGGGTTGGAGTCGATCCTCCCGGTCGAAGGCACCATCACCATGCTGTATTCCCTCATCCTCGACTGGAAACGGTAGCTGGGCCATACCCCATCCTTGCGATGGGCCTCGAATCTTCCGTTATGGCTGTGCATCGTCTCATCCCATGGGGACCCGGTTTTCCTGTACGGCGCGGTTATCTCGCCGAGGGTTCCGTTTTTGTGCGCTTCTATGCACTTTCTGAGGGTTGCAGCGTATTTTCCGGCCAAGGAATCGATGTCGTCATTTCCGGCGAGGTACAGCACGCAGGCTTTGTGCAGCTTTTTGGTCAGGTCCACGAATATCTCCGAGTTTTTGATGTCCCTGCACCTGAATCTCAGTTCCTTAGGGATGTACCAGATGTCGTATGCGAACGGGTATTTTTCGTAGGTATCCAGAGGGCGCGCGCAGAGGCTGAGGATCCCGTTGGGCTTCTGCCATCTCCCTATCTCATGGAGGGCGGCGCTGACTATAATGGCCGTTTCATCTGCGTACTTGTCTATTTTGGTCCCTTTGCGGCCGGTTATGAATCTGATGTCTTCGGCGGACAGCGGGACGAATTTTTCGGAAGACAGGATCATGCATATTCTGAGGGTGCGGAGGCTTCTGTTCAGGGCCGGATAATCCGATATCATCATGTGGTTCGAGGCCTGGTGGAATGCGCTGGTTGCCGTGAGAATGTAGTCCACGGCATTGTTCTGCCCTTTGTAGGCTTCGATCATCCCTCTGAAGCACCTGTCGGCCTCTTCCGGGTCATCATTCACCAGCAGGAGCTCCATCGAATGCAACCATATGTATCCGGAATCTGTGTCTCCGTAGAGCCCATCGAAGACGTCGGACCTCCAATGGAGATAGTATCTCAGGCGTTTCCACTCCAATTCTCTGTACCCCGGATGGAGGATCAGGCTGGGGACATATTCGCAAGGCTCCCCTCCGTATCTCCAGTACTTTTCCATTGCCTCAATGGTAAGATCCATCGCGCGGCCTTCCTTGAATGAATCGTCTGGGTGTATTTTTCCTGCCATCTATTGTCTCCGATGCGCGGGCGGTATCGTGTTTTGCTTATAAATTATCATTTATTATCTCATGTGTGACGAATTCTGTTTCCGTTTACGCGGAGAATCCTGTCAGCTCCCCATAAACGGTCGTCCAGAAGGGTGAGCGTGCTGAGCGCCAGCCACCTCCGCCGAAAGAACCCTATACGCTTCGGTCAATCCTGTTCCGGTGAGAGGGGCGGTTCCCATATGGAGCAGATCATAATCCACGTCGATATGGACGCTTTCTTCGCTTCCGTGGAAGCCCGCGACAATCCGACTCTGCGCGGAAAGCCGCTTATCATCGGTTCCCTTCCCACCGAAAGGGGCGTCGTCTCGACATGCAGCTACGAGGCCAGGAAGTTCGGCGTGCATTCCGCTATGAACATAAAGGACGCCTATAAACTCTGCCCGGACGGCATTTACATGCATCCGAATTTCGCCAAATACAAGGAAGTCTCGGATAGGCTGCATGATATCTGGGATTCATATGCTTCGGCTTCCGAGACCGTGGCATTGGATGAGGCATATCTGGATGTCACCGAGATCGCCGGCAATTTCGATCGGGCGAGGGAGATCGCCAAGGAGATAAAGCGCCGCACCGCCGCGGAGCTGGGCCTTACATGCTCTGTCGGTTTGGCGTATTCCAAGGCCGCGGCTAAGACTGCCAGCGAGGAGAAGAAGCCCGATGGGTATTATGAGATTCTGACTCCCCAGGATTTCATGGATCTGGTCATCGATCGCGATGTCAAAGTTCTTTTCTCCGTCGGAAAGAGGACCGCTGACAAGCTCTATGGCGCAGAGATATACACCGTCAGCAATCTTTTGGACAGGGAAGACGAAGTCATCGAGCTACTGGGAAGGCAAGGGAGCATTCTGATTCAGCTGGCCCGCGGGATAGACGGCAGGAAAGTCATTCCTTACAGGCCCGAGGACGCCAAGTCCATCAGCCGCGAGCTCACGTTCCAGAGGGATGTGCACGATTACAAGCTTCTGGAGGACGTCCTTCTGCTGATGTCGATGAGTGTGGTAGAGCGTGCCAAACGGCACAGGCTCCACGGCAACGGCGTGGTGCTGAAGATCACGTTCTCTAACATGAGGAGCATCACCAGGTCCAAGGCCTCTGTCCGCTGCGACGATGCTCTGTCGATACATCGGGCGGCCGTCGGGCTTCTTTCCACGGTTAAGAAGCAGGGCGTGAGGCTCATCGGCGTCGGGATCTACAATCTTTCCAGCGGAAGGACCCGCCAGACAACTTTGGATGAGGATTTCGGGTCCGGCCCCGCGGATTCGGACGCGGCTCTGGAGGACGCTCTGAAGGAGCTCGGCAGACGTTACGGAATCGATTTTGTCGGCGACAGGGGATACATGCATCGCATGGAGGATCTCCACGGTCTGGCCGAGGAGATGAGGCTCCGCAGGATATTCGGGCGATCCTTATCAGATGTATTTTCCCGTGATGCTGGCAGGGTTAGCTTCGACCTCTTCCGGCGTGCCGGACGCAACTATCGTCCCGCCCTCCTCCCCTCCGCGCGGCCCCATGTCGACGATATAATCGGCGTTCCTGATGACGTCGAGGTCATGCTCTATCACTATCACAGTCGCCCCGGATTCTATCAGGGTCTGGAAGATACCCATGAGCACCTCCACATCCAGAGGATGGAGTCCGATGGTAGGCTCGTCGAACACGAAGATGGCGTCTCCCTGCCCTTTCCTGAGTTCGCTGGCAAGCTTCAGGCGCTGGGCTTCCCCTCCGGACAGGCCCGGCGTGGCTTCGCCTAAGGTGAGGTATCCCAAGCCTACGTCGCGCAGGGTCTGCAGTCTCGAGCAGACCAGCGGCATGTCCGAGCAGGCTTCCAGAGCTTCGTTCACGCTCATGCCCATGATCTCAGGCAAGGAATGCGAATCTCCGTTCTTCGATCTTCTTATGAGCTTGTGCGCTTCCTGGCGGTAGCGGGAGCCTCCGCAATCTGGGCATGGCATGTTGACGTCCGCCAAGAACTGTATGTCCAAGCTCACGGTTCCGGTGCCGTCGCACGTGGGGCATCTCATCGATCCGGTGTTGTACGAAAGGTCTCCGGCTTTGATGCCTTCGCTTCTGGCTTCCGGCGTTTTCGCGAAGGCTTTGCGTAGCTCGTCATGGACGTCCGCATATGTGGCCACGGTGGAGCGGACGTTGATTCCGATGGGAGCGGCGTCGATGAGCCTGACGCGGGCCATCCCATTGGCGGAGATGGACTTGACATGAGGCGGCAGTTCTTTCCCGGAGAGCAGCGCTTCCAAAGCGGGGACCAGGCTGTCCAGGACCATGGTGGTCTTGCCGCTTCCGGACACTCCGGTCACCACGGTCATCCGGCCCTTGGGGATCCTGACTTCCAGCGGTTTGACTGTGTGGATAGCCGTAGTGGACATCGATATCTCGCCTTCCGAGAAGATGGCGTCTCTTGACGCGCGAGGGCGCAGTGTGCGGTTTTTGTCCCTTAGGAACGGCCCGATCTTCGAGGCTTCGTTTCTTTCAAGATCTTCGACCGTCCCTTGGGCGATGACCCTTCCGCCATCAGCTCCGGCTCCCGGTCCCAGCTCGATCATCCAATCGGAGCGGGACAGCACCTGTGTGTCGTGGTCGACCAAAACGATGGTGTTCCCGTCGGAGACGAGGTCGTCCATGACTCCCACCAATCCCTCGATGTTGGAAGGGTGGAGGCCTATGGAAGGCTCATCGAGCACGTATAGCACTCCTGTGGTGCGGTTGCGGACGGATCTGGCCAGCTGGGAGCGCTGCCTTTCGCCGGTGGATAGGGTGGACGTCGGGCGGTCCAGGGAAAGGTATCCCAATCCCAGGTCCAGCAGGCGTTTGGAGGCGTCGGCGAAGGATTCGCATATGCTCTCCGCCATCGGGACCATCTCCTCGGGGAGCGTCCCGGGCACTCCGGCCACCCATTGAACAAGCTCATCGAGAGTCATCTCGCACGCCTTATCCAGAGAGATCCCTCTCAGCAAAGGGGCGCGGGCCGCCTCGCACAGCCTAGATCCGCCGCAGCTGGGGCAGACTCCCATCTTCAGGAATCTCTCCACCCTTTTCATCCCCTTCTCGTCTCTGACTTTTGACAGGGCATTCTCCACCGTGTGCACGGCGCTGTAATATGTGAAATCCATCTCGCCGGCGTTCCCAGATTTCTCGTTGTAATACAGGATATGTCTCTTCTCTGCCGGCCCGTGGAAAACGATCTCCCTTTCCTTTTCGGTGAGATCCCTGAACGGGACGTCGGTGCGGACCCCCATATCCCTGGCCAGATCCTTCATTAGGGACCACATCAAAGTCTGCCATGGCGCTACCGCCCCCTCATCGATCGTCTTGGATTCGTCGGGAATCAAAGTGGATTCGTCCACTTCGTATGCGACTCCGGTCCCATCGCATTTCCTGCAGGCGCCGGTGCTGTTGAATGAGAGCTCCTCCGCGCTCGGAGGCGTCACAATCTCTCCGCATATGGGGCATTTTATCTCGAACATGGCGGCGAAGTCTATGCTCGGCTTCAGATAGTGGCCGTTGGGGCATCTATGGTTCGCCAGCCTGGAGAACATCAGCCTCAAGCTGTTGAGAAGTTCGGTGGAAGTCCCGAAAGTGCTTCTGACCCCTGGGATCCCGGGGCGCTGATGCAGCGCGAGAGCCGCAGGGACGTAGCGCACATCATCGACGTCGGCCCGGGCGGCTTGGGTCATGCGCCTTCTGGTGTAAGTGGAAAGCGACTCCAGATAGCGTCTGGAGCCTTCCGCATACAGAGTCCCGAGGGCCAACGAAGATTTGCCGGATCCAGACACGCCAGCGATCCCGACTATTCTGTTGAGCGGAACGTCGACGTCGATGCTTTTGAGGTTATGGATCCTGGCTCCGCGCACTTCGATGCGATCGGGAATCTTCATGGCACGCGCTATGCACGTTAGATTAATAAACGGAACGTTACTGCACGCGGCTTTTGAATAGCCGCTTTGATTTCAGCTCAGCCTCATCCATGTGTGAGAAGTTCTTGGAATCCAGTCTTTTTCCGTCGAGTGATGTATTGTGAATTCTTCGCACAGCTACGACAATTCGGGGCCTGAGCAATCTGAAAGGAGGTGAAAATCCTGGATGATGAAAAGGACCAGGAGTACACGCAAAATTTTTCCTGGTCCTTGGGGTTCTGCGCCTCATCGCTGAACTCTTAAGGCTCGCCATCTAAAGGCGAAGTAAACTTCTTTCGGCCGTTCAGGGCCGGCAGAAATCTGAGCATCTATTATAATTTCAAGTTTAATTCCATCGTATCGCCGCATTTACGCACGGAATGAGTGGCTCATGTACGAACCGTGTGTTCAGCACAATAGCCTCCATTGCTTTGATACGAGGCTTAGAACAGTGCGGCGGAACCAAAAAAGCCGTTTTCACGGTAGAAAGGTGCCGGGAGAGCCCCGGCGTTTGTATCAGAAGAATTTGAAGACCAGGTCGGAGTATTCCATGATATCGTCCACGGGCATCCCGGCGATGAGCAGCGCTTGGACGTACATGATGTTAGCCATGTCCTTGGCTTTGTCCCTGTCCTCTTCGTAAGCTTTCTTGAGGGATTCGAACGCGGGGTGCGATCCGTTGATCTCCAGGATGCGCTTGGCTTTGATCTGGTTAATGTCAGAACCGCCGGGTATGCTGGCGAAGTATTTCTCCATCTCCAGCGAGACATCGCCCTCGGTGCTGAGGCAGACCGCGTGGCTTTTGAGCTTGCGGGAGAGCTTCACCGACGAAACCTTGTCTCCGAGGGTCTCCTTCACGAAGTCGAGTATCTCCTTTTCGCTGCTCTCCTTCTCGTCGGCCTCTTTCTTCTCTTCTTCGGTCTCGATGCCGAGGTCGTTTCCGGATATGTCGCAGAACTCCTTCTCATCATAAGCTCTGAGCGTGCGGATAGCGAATTCGTCCACGTCCTCGGTCATGCAGAGTATGTCGTACCCCTTGTCCCTGACCTGCTCGGCCTGGGGCAGCTGCTTGGCGCGGGAGATGCTTTCTGCCGACGCATAATAGATTTTCTCCTGGCCTTCCGCCATTGAATCTTTGTACTCTTTGAGGGTGATGAGCCTGTCCTGGGCCATCGAGTGGAACATCACCAGGTCTTTGACAATATCAGAGTTGGCTCCGTAGTCTTCGACGATGCCGTATTTCAGCTGGGTGCCGAAGCTCTTGTAGAATTCCAGGTATTTGTCGCGGTCATCGGCGAGAATGGTCTCGAGCTCTTTCCTGATTTTCTTCTCGATGTTCGCTCTTATCATGCCCAGCTGGCGGTCGTGCTGGAGTATCTCCCTCGAGATGTTCAGGGAGAGGTCGGGGGAATCCACCACGCCTCTCACGAATCTGAAGCAGTCTGGGAGGACATCCTTGCATTTCTCCATGATCATGACGCCGTTGGAATAGAGCTGGAGCCCAGGCTCGAAGTCGCGGCTGTAGAAGTTGTACGGCGCCACCCTCGGGATGAAGAGCATTGCCCTGTAGCTTATGGCGCCTTCTGCGTTGATCCTGACGACGGAGACCGGATCCTCGTAGTCGTGGAACTTGTCCTTGTAGAACTTGATGCAGTCCTCGTCGGAAGCGTCGCTCCTGGGGCGCTGCCAGATGGGCACCATGCTGTTGACCACGGTGTCTTCCAGATGGGTTCTCCACTCTTTCTTGGGCTTGCCGTCCTCGCCGGTCTCCCCGGTCTCCTCCATCGCCCCTTTCTCGAGGGTCATGTGGATCGGCCATCTCACATAGTCGGAATATTTCTTGACTAGCTCTTTGAGCCTGTATTCGTCGATGAAATCGGAGTAGTTCTCGCCGTCCGCGTCAGGTTTGATGTGCATCACGACGTCGGTTCCCCAGCCATCTTTCTGGCATTCCTTGATGGAGTATCCGTCGGCTCCCTCGCTGACCCACATCCATGCCTGGTCGGATCCGTAAGGCTTCGAGATGACCTCGACCTTCTCGGAGACGAGGAATGCGGAATAGAACCCGACGCCGAACTGCCCTATGATGTCTATATCGGATTTCTCTTCCATGGCCTTCTTGAAATCCAGGGATCCGCTGTGCGCGATGACTCCGAGGTTCGCGTCCAGACTCTCTTTGTCCATTCCGATGCCGTTGTCCGAGACGGTTATCGTGCGGGCGTCTTTGTCCCAGGAGACGACGATCTTGAAATCCTCCCTGGCGACGGGAAGGTTGTCGGTCATCGATTTGTAATGGAGCTTGTCGATCGCATCCGACGCGTTGGAGATCATTTCCCTCAGGAAGATCTCCTTGTGGGTATAGATGGAATTGATCATCAGATTCAGGAGCTGCTTCGATTCGGATTTGAACTGCTTCTTCGCCATATCCAAGCCTTCTTCCGCTCTGCGGATAATAGTGCGAAGTACTAACAGATGTTATATTTATACTTTATTATAAAACCAATTATCAGTCGGAGGCGGACAAGGTCTTGGCCATCATCCTTCGCTTCTGAGACCCAGGCCAATCCATCGCAGCCCTTTGAACGGCAGGGTGCCTTTGCATGCCGGATAATTGAGGCAGCCGTAGAACGCCGTCTTCGGGGAGTCGCGGATCATCATCGGCCCGGCGCATTGCGGGCAGCAGGGCGTCGATTTCTCCAGCATTCCCAGGTTGTCCGAGATGATCTCGCTCATGAACGGCGAATCCGACGAGAGGGCGCTGTCTCCGGGAGCCATTCTGTTGACCATGAACAGCTTTTTTCTGGCTCTGGTCATCGCCACGTAGAACACCCTGCGTTCCTCGGCGTATTCTATCCCCTCTTCTCTTCCGGCGAACAGGATGCCGAAGTCGTCCTCGACGTCGTTGGGGAAGCCTCCGCGCTCCCTGTCGGCCAGCAGGAAAACCACGTCCGCTTCGAGCCCTTTAGAAGAATGCGCGGTGAGGTATGTCAGATCCCTGATGGGCTTCCATTCTTTCGTGGTCTCGTCGTATTCCCTGTAAACCACTTTCACCGACCCGGAATCCGGGTTCGCAGGATCGAAGAGGAACGGCCCGTTGCCGAATCCCAGCGCGAAGAGGTCCTTGCGCGTGCGGCCTATGATGAAGACCGAGTCCTCGGGATCCACATATTCCAAGCGGTTGGCAATCATCTTCGCTATGTCTTTGTCCGCGGACACCGGCAGAAGCTGCACCGGGGGGATCCTGGTCGCCGGGAGCCCTTTTATGACCTTCCTGATCTGCGCCGGATTCTTCGACACGAAGCGGTTCGTCATCTCCACCATCTGCTTGGGGGACCTGTATGTCTTCTCGATCTTTGAGATCTTCATGCTCCCCCATCCCGCCCATATCAGGCGGAAGTCGAACATCTGCCACACGTCCCCTCCGCTGAAGGAGTATATGCTTTGCCAGTCGTCACCGACGCAGAACAGCCTGAAGCGCATTGCGCCTCTCAGGGCCTTCACCAGATCCACCAGGATCTTCGACACGTCCTGGTATTCGTCGATCAGGACGGCTTCGTAGCGCTTGCCGGCGAACCCTCCCCTGCGGACGATGTCCGTCGATTGTATGACCATGTCCTCGTAGTCTGCCAGATCTCCTTGCGCGCAGGCCATGGAATACATGTCCCAAACCCTGTCCAGAAGATTGATCTTGATCTCCGCGCCGCCGCGGACGGATGTGGGGTTCCTTCCGTTGGCCCTGAGCAGGTCGCGGATGCTCTTGCCAGCGCATTTGCATCTGGATATCAGGTTTCCCAAGGATTCCGGTACTTTGAGCCCCCATGCCTGCATGACGTTAGAAGCCAGATCGTTGACGTTCAGCGCTTTCATCGGCACTTTCTTCGCCTTTAAGATTGCCCATGCCTCTTCCGGATCTCTTCCGGCTTCCGATACGCCAGAGGAATCGGAGTAAACCTTGAACGACGAATTCTTAAGCTTCACCGTTATGAAGCCGGGTTTGCTGTCGGTCTCGGACTAGACCGGCCGGGTGTAATCGCAGTCGATGCCGCATTTGAACAGGGCATCGGCCACGGCTCTGAGCCCTTTGTTGCCGATGCTCTTGCCGTTGTACGACAGATAGGAGTAAGATGTCTTGCGGAGCCCGTCGATGTAAGACATCATCGCTTCGGCGCTTTTCCTGTCCGTCTGGACCAGCTCGTCGCATATGCCGCCGATAAGCTTCGCTTTCTGTGTTCCGACGCAGGGCTTCTTGCGGAGGATGCGGTTGCCTAAGGCGTGGATCGTCATGATATCCGCCCCGAATCCCGGGCCGAACTCTTTCTCGACCGCTTTCCTGAGGTCGGCGACGGAGTTGTTGGTCAGCGAGATCATAAGGATCCGTCCGGGCTCCACGCGGTCGTGCTCCACCAGATACTTCACTTTCCCGATGAGGGTGGTGGTCTTGCCTGTGCCGGCTCCGGCGACGACAAGCTGGGTGAACGATTCGTCTCTGACGACTGCGGTCTGCTGCCTGTCGAGGGTATGGCCTCTGACGAATATGGCATCGTTGTCGGCCTCTGTGTCGGGCTTTTTGGCGGCAGACATGCTAACGGTTCTTTCAAATCCAATCCGTATATAAAATGAATTGACGGGTGAACGAAAATGGCTTATTTCGCCCCCGCTCAGGTTCTGGAGGGCACCGCCATGATTATCAGCCGATACGATGATGCTATAGCATGGCCCTGAGGCTGCTCAGCACGACGGTAAAACAGGGACGGATGCTCCTGAAGAGCCTTCTGTCGATCAATTTCCATCTCATTCTGCTGACGTATCTGATCGTCTACGTGGTGTTCTCCCTGATCATCTGGCTCTGCGACCCGGACATCAAAGACCTCTCCGATGCGCTCTGGTTCACCTTCGAGACGGCGACGACTATAGGGTACGGCGACCTGCTGGTGGATTCCAATCTGGGCAGGGTCCTCACCGTCATTCTTTCGATATACTCCATAGCGGTCGTGGCCATCTTCACAGGTGTCATCGCTGGATTCTATGTCGAGATCATGAAGCTGAGGGCCCATGAGAGCGCCACAGAATTCCTTGACGAGCTCGAGCGTCTGCCGGAACTGTCCCATGAGGAGCTAGTCAGCCTATCCGAGAGGGCCAAGAAGTTCAGGATCAAGTGAGCCCGCACGGAGCCTTATAAAAAGGAAAGGTCCCCCCGCATCCCTCTGCGGATATGCGGGGCGCAAAACGTTTTCCTCAGTGCCATACGGCATTCGCGTAGACACCGGCCTTTTGGATCACAGGATGCCCATGTCGGTGAGCTTCTCAGGAAGGTACGTGTCCGTGACGTAGTCCAGGCCGTATTTGGCCAGCGCCTGCTGCTCAGATTTCTTTTTCATCTCCAGCATCGCCTGGATCTCCGTGACCCAGAATTCGTCCGCGAACCTAGGGTCGCTGAGCTCGGCGTTGAGCGCCCCGATATCCTTGTCGTTGAGCTTGTCCGTGGGGAGGTCGTAGTTCAGGATGTCCGAAGCGGTGACGCCTATGAACTGGGCAGTGGGCGTGGCGAGGTACTCGGATATGTGCGCAGTCTTGATGGCCCCATAAGCCACCGAGGCGAAGATCCTGAACGACCACGGGTCGCCGTCGGTGAACACGGTCACAGGAAGGTTGTATTCCTCGTTCAGCCTCTTTATCAGCCTTCTGGTGGATCTGGCGGGCTGTCCGGACAGGTGGACGAGAGTGCACCCATACTTCTCCGGGAACCCGTTCTCGATCAGCCTGGCGTACATACCTCCTGTCTCTATCGCCATGATGAACTTCGTGTTCCCGGGATCGATCTGGAACGTATCTTCCTCGACTTTGTACGGGACGGCGAATCCGGCCTCGGAGACGTCGTCGATGCAGTTCATCGTCTTCATGCCTTTCTTGGTCATGGTGGTGAAGTTGAGGTCCCCGTAGACGTGGGCGCCGGATTCCTCCGGGCGGAGCTTGAAATCCTCCCTCATGCATCCGGTGATAGTTTCCAGATCTTCGGCAAGAAGGTTGCTCTCGTCCTGGCTGTGGAATTTTGCGTTGTTCCATCCCTCAGAGATGTAGTACATCTCCCTTAAGGTGGAGGATTTGCTGTCGCGGATCATGTCGTTGATGAAGTCCGAGGTGTACACAGTCCTCAGCATCATCACGGCGCCGTTCACGGTCTTCGCGGTGCGCGACGTCTTTATGTCCCCGTAGGTCCAGACGTTGTGCTGGGTGTCGAATTCTATGTTCTTCTTCGATCTGAGGGGAAGCTCCATAGAGGGTATCTCCCCGCCGTCAAGCTGGTCGTAGATGCCCTCGACCACGTCGGTGAGGCTTTCCAGCGCTTTCTGCTGCCTTTCATTCGTCGTCAAGGTCTTCTTCCTCCTCTTCCTTCTCCTCTTCGTCGTCCACGACGTAATCGTCCGCCGATTCGATAATCTCCATGCCTTTGATTCCCCAGTCCCCGGGGAGCATCTCCGCGCCCATGACCATCACCGGGTTGAGGCCGGAGAAGTAGATGTCATCGGGGTCGAACGTGTCCGCCATGTCTCCGACCAGGTCGAACGAAACTTCCACGTGCGCGGACGGCTGGATGTCGCGTATCTCCCAGTTGGCCTTGCCTTCATCGTTAATGTCCAGGAAATAAGGCGATGTATAGATCGAAAGGTCTTTCAGCGATTCCTTCGGGAGCTGAGCGTGGAGCCTGAAGGTGCGGACCGTGCTGGTGTAATTGTAAACTGTGTAGGTAATGGAGCGCTTCTTGGATTCCTTCTTCATCGACGGCTCCACCCAAACGACGTTCATGATGCGGGTGATGGTCCTGTCCAAGTTGGGCACGGGCTTCCCGAGGTGGTCGGCGGCCTTCTTCGCCATGTCCGGAAGGATCTCCTGGACGATCTCGAATTTGGCGTGGGTCTTCTTCTTGCGCTCCATCTTGTTCAGATGGCTCTTGAGATTCCTGGCGCACAGCCTCAGGGCGAGGCCGATCTCGCTCTGCAGCTCGGGGAAACTGGCGACGGCTTCCTTGCCTTCGGAGGTGAACGGGACCTTCGTGGATGCCACATGGACAAGGATGATGGCCGGCCCGAACGGTATGCCTTTCCCTCCCCTCTGCTCCAGCCCATATCTCCTCCAATCCATCTCGGAGATGGCTTTAGTTATGGCGCACGCGCCCTGCTGGTACAGGAGCGGGACCCTGTTGGCGAACCTGAGGATCTGGACCTGGCTGTCCGATGGGATGTCGCCGCCGTAGACTATCCCGGCCTCCACGACGAACGGGTTGCCGTTCACGGCTTTGGGGGAGCGGGTCACGGGGGTGGCATAATACTCTGGCCGGAGGCCGTCCAAGACGTGCATCAGACCTTTCTTGATCAGGGTGTCTCCGATAGGCGACAGGCAATCCGTAGGAGGCGCCATTATCTTCACGTCGGCGATGGCGGCCAGTATGGCGATGGCGTCCTCGCGGGTTATGGCGGAGGGTTTCTTGTCACCGTCGACCCCGGATTTCTGGACGATCTCTTTGGCGATCCTGTCAGTTATCCTGGAGAAATCGTTCTTCAGGAAGGCGGATACGGTCTTCTGGGCGGATGCCGAGGAATATTTCAGGAGGTCTCCGATCTCCATCCCTTCGGGGTGGGGCTTGATCTCTTTGGGACGGGGAGGCATGATGTCCGTGGCCCTCTCGAACGTGTACTTCTTCCCGTCCGGGTCGCGGAACACGATCTCCGCGTGCGGGTTGACTATCGCGGTGTCCTTCAGGTATTCGAACACGGACTGCTTCCCGGTTATGTAGCGCCCTTTGATCGTGTATTCGATTTTGGTACCATGCTCCTTGCCTTTCCAGTCGAACGGCTTGTCGTTGGAGACGATGGGGCGGTTGGTCTTCGTGTCTATGACGATGTCCATCCCGGAGGCGACCTCGTCCTCGCCCTCGATCTTGGATTGGACATGGGCGGGCTTCCCAGTCGTGATGTTTCCGTACATGACGGTCGCGGATATCCCGATTCCCTGCTGCCCTCTGGATTGCCTCAGGGCGTGGAATCTGGATCCGTACAGAAGGCGGCCGAAGACGTTCGGTATCATCCTGTGCACGATTCCGGGGCCGTTATCCTCGACGGAAATGTGGTAATCCTCGTCGCCGAACTTGTCTATGCAGACCTCTATGTCCGGAAGGATATTGGCTTCCTCGCAGGCATCGAGGGAGTTGTCCACGGCCTCTTTGATCCCCATGAGAAGCGATTTGGAGCGGGAATCGAACCCGAGGATCTGCTTGTTCTTCTCGAAGAACTCCGTGACGGAGATCTCTTGCTGCTTGGCGGCCATCTGCTCCGCCGTAGGGGTCTTCTTCCTCTTCGGCGCGGCCGGTTTTTCGATTGATTCGTCAGAAGGCATCCGAACACCGCAACAGGATAATCAGTCTTAACAGTTGTCGGCGAAATAGCTTGACCTATTTCTTATCTGCCGCTTCTAAAAAGCCTTTTTTTTTCGCAGATTTCCGATGCTATAGCGTGTTCGAGCGTGTTCGCAAAGGGGGAAATACGCACTCCAGAATTCCCCAGGCATTCATTACAAATGATTTTGATTCAAAGTTAAGCTTTTCTTTCTTGCATTTATGGTGCAACGTTTCTATGATCTGTGCAATTTATGGCGCAAAATACAGAAGCATTGGTGCAATAATTGCACTATAAATCAAGAAGCGAACCCGTGGGCCATCCTGTAGAGATTACTATGCCTGATTCTGGAATAGTTGCATCGAATGAGATGATGCATTTTCGTCGGCGTTTCGTATGCCTCTTATTGGTCGTATGGCCGATCAAGAGGTTCTATGTTGGAAGCCTCATAGTTGAAGGATGACATGCGGCGATCCGTGGTCGTCGATGATTTCGCACGGCACGTCGTAGACTCTCTCGATCATTTCAGCGGTTACGATTTCTGAGGGGCTGCCCATGCCATATAATTTCCCTGGAGGTTCCATGACCAGGACTTCGTCAGAGAATTTGGCTGCCAGATTCAGGTCGTGGCTTATCATGAGCACCGTCATCCCGGTTTTCTTGGACAGCATCCTGAGGAAAGCCGACACATACATCTGATGGCGGACGTCAAGATTGGAGGTGGGCTCATCCAGTATCAATATCGTCGGTTCCTGCACCAAACCTCTGGCCAACGAAACTTTCTGCCTCTGCCCGGCGGAGAGCTCGCTGAAATATCTCATTGCCAGGTCCCCTATCTCCATGCATTCCAGCGCCCCATGCGCCACGGCCAGATCTTCGGACGTGGTCCTCCATTTCTGATGGGCGTATCTGCCTATCAGAACGGTGTCCAGGACGGTCATCACATTGAAATCCGCGTTCATGACCGGGACGTACCCTACGATCTTCGCGAGCTCGTCCAGCTTGTATCCGCGGACGTCTTTCCCGGATATCCTCACGGACCCGGAATCGGGCTTTATGTGGCCGGTTATGCATTTGATGAGTGTCGATTTCCCGACGCCGTTGGGGCCTATTATGCAATAGAATCCGGGATTATCAATTCTGAAGGAGATGTCATGGAGTATCGTGCGCTCGCCGTACCCGAACGTCAGCCCTTCGACTTCTATCAGAGGTTCAGACATTTCACCACGTCTCCTTCTTCTGCCTGATGATGAGCCACAGGAACATCGGACCGCCGATGAATGCGGTCACAACTCCGACCTGCAGCGCGCTCCCTTCGAAGACGCTCCTGCCGACTATGTCTGCGACGATGAGAAGCGCGGAGCCGAAGAATCCCGAAGCGGGGAGGAGGTATTTCACGTCCGATCCGACGACCATCCTTGCTATGTGCGGGCAGACGAGCCCGACGAATCCTATGAGGCCGGTGAAACTCACGATTCCCGCAGTGAGCATCGACACCACGAACAGAGATATCAGCCTCAGGCGGTTGGCGTTTATCCCTATCGAGCGGGCGGATTCGTCACCTGTGGACAGAACGTTCAGGCGGCGGGACATAATCATAAGCAGGATTCCCGAGACGAATGTGAACGCGAACATCGTGGCTATGTGGCTCCAGCCTTTCACATCCAGAGTTCCGACGCTCCACGCGAAAATGTTGGCCAGGGTGTCGGCGTCCACCCACAGTTTGATCATCGTCGTCATGGCGTTGAAAATGTACATGACCGCGATCCCAGCCATCACCATGGTGGCAGGGGACGCTCCGCGCATCTTAGAGACGAAGATAATGACGGCCATCGGTATGAGCGAGAAGGCGAATGCGTTGGCCACTATTCCGAGGCTCCCTCCGCCGGCCACCGACAGTCCGAACCCTATGGCCAGAGAGGCCCCGAAGGATGCGCCTGAGGAGACTCCGGTGGTATACGGATCGGCCAATGGGTTGCGCAGGATGGTCTGCATCACTACTCCTGCGATGGCCAACCCGAATCCGGCGATAACTCCGGTGACGATGCGAGGAAGCCTCATGGTCCAGATCACCAGGTCGTCGCTGTACTCCACGGGATTGCCGAGGATATGGTCGATGATGACTTTGTAAGTCTCCCAGATGCTGATGTCGTAGGGGCCTATCGTAAGATCGTATCCGGCGGCCAATATCGCCGCCGCTATGCATATCGCTATGAACAGCAGTTTCTTTCCGATATAGCGGTTGTACTCGGCCATGTGGCGGTCGGATCCGTCGGTTTCGCGCCGGGATATCCATCTGTCCACAGATTGTTCGATACCTTCCATCCCTCTGGACGACATCGTTGTATGGATGCATTATCCAGTTGATAAACAATTCATATTCCGTTGTCTGTCATCGTTAGCTGAATCTGGTGTAGTTGGAGTAAATAACATATACAAGCGTAATTCCAGTCTCTGCTCCAATTTTATACGATAAACCTGATTCTTTACTGGATTCATTATCCAAGTGATTTAATGAGCAGTAAGAATATAGCAATCGTCGCGGCAATAATCGTGGCGATAATCGCTATCGCTGCCGCAGCTTTCATTCTCACAAACAATGGGAATGGCGGCGACGATACAGTCAAGGTCCAGAGCGTGAGCCTTGACAGAACCGAGGCCTCGTTGGTCGTGGGAACCAACATCACGCTCAACGCAACTGTCAAACCCACAGATGCGAAGGACAAATCCGTCGCATGGTCCACCAGCAACGCGTCTGTGGCCACCGTATCCAGCGGGAAGGTCACCGCAGTGTCTCCTGGGGCTGCCGTCATCACTGTGACCACCAACGATGGGGGTTACAAAGCGACATGCACAGTCACCGTCACCCAGAACGCAGTGAAGGTTACCGGAGTAACTCTCGACAAGACGCAGGCTTCTCTGAGCCAGGGCGAGTCCGTGACTCTTGCCGCTACGGTCGTGCCTTCCAACGCCACCGACAAGGGCGTCAAATGGGCCACCAGCAACACTTCCGTCGCCACCGTATCCAACGGGAAGGTCACCGCAGTGTCCCCCGGAACGGCAATCATAACCGTGACCACCGATGACGGGGGCTTCACGTCCCAGTGCGAAGTCACCGTAACGTCGAACGTCGTGAAAGTCACCGGCGTAAGCTTGGATAAGGAACAGGCTACCGTCTTCCAGGGCGAGTCCGTGACTCTTGCCGCCACTGTCTCCCCGTCGAATGCCGCGAACAAGAGCGTCGTCTGGACCAGCAGCAACACTTCCGTCGCCACCGTGTCCAGCGGGAAGGTCACCGGAGTGTCCCCCGGAACGGCCTTGATATTGGCCACCACAGAGGATTCCGGTTTCATGGCCGCTTGCAACGTGACCGTCAAATCCCCCACCGACGACAAAGTCCTCAACGAGGGCTACGTGTTCGAGGTCGATACCGTCGCCAGAGTGTACGGAAACGCCAACAACGATGACCGCATCGATTCCAAAGACGTCGAGTTCATCCAGAACATAATCGATAAGAAGATCACTTTCAATAAGTCCATCAACCCTTACGCGGACGCTAATTACGACGGTGTCATCGATTCGAAGGACATCGCCCAGGTAAACATGATCATCAGCAAGAGCCGCGGTACCGTCTGGTATGAGAACTACTACAAAGAGGTCCAGTCCATCGACTTCCCCGTCACCGGAAAGAAGATCGGTGTGACCTATTGGCAGCAGGCCCAGCTCATCGATCTTGTCGGCCACTGGGACGACGTCGTCGCCGCCAACGCATCGGTCACCCAAGCTAGGTCCAACCAGTATGACCTCTCCAACATCACCTACAGCTACGGTACAACCGGAAGCAGCAAGCTTACCGAGGAGTTCTGCGAGGGATACGCCCAGGCCGGAGTCGATCTCATCATCGGATCCCCGTACAAGGGAACCGTCACCGAGGTTGCCAACACCTATCTCCCGAACGTCCCCGTCATCACACTCGGAATCGGAGGCGCGTCATGCGTGTCGTCCGCTCTGACTCTCGGTATTCTGATGGACGCCGAGGAGAGGGCCCAGAAATACGAGGAGTATGTCCTCGGAATCATCGACACCGTGAAGGAGGGCCTCAGCACCGTCAAGAACTCCGAGAAGCCCAAGATGCTCGTCACCAGGATGTACGAGGACAACGACGGATACATCTCCAGATACGGAGGTATCCTCGTCAACTGCGCCAACACCGACGGAAGCTACCAGCTCCTCTCGATGTTCGCCGACCTGTACACCGACAACAGCGAGACCAGCACCACCCCCAACAGGACCCAGGAATGGATTCTGTCCCAGGACTTCGATCTGATATTCGACATGGAAGTCTACACCGGATTCCAGACCTCATCCATACCCGGAGAGCAGTTCTACACCCAGGGCGAGTACAACAAGCGTTTCGAGAACAGCGTAGAGTACTTCAAGGGCACCAAGGCCTACAACAACGGCGGAGTCCTCAGCTCTTCGTACATCTTCGACGGATACTCCGGATTCGCGTCCCTCATGATGTCCGCCCACATGATTTATCCCGAGCTGTTCACCCTGAGGCAGGGACAGGATTCCCTCCAGTATTGGTATGACAACTTCACCGTCACCGATGTCGACGTCAGGACTCAGGGAGGTTACTACTACACCGGCGACAAATACACCACCAAATTCGCCGCCCATGATTCCAGCTTGAAGGGATACTACAGATGGGACCCTGCTGTCGTCACCGTCGACGGCAACTACTCCAACTGCACTCCCGCCTTCATGGACATCGCCCAGGAAGTCTTCGAGACCGTTTACGGGAAGCTCCCCGACTGCTCCGGCATAACCCGCGAGTCTATCCCCGCTGAATACCTGTACCCGTACAACCCGTACGTCACGAAAAACGGGGACGGCACTCTCACCGTGAAGACCTTCGACAACACCAGCGTCGGGACATCCGAGGCTTACGCCGACAAGGTCATAAGGTTCACCCCCACCAAGGTCCTGTGCTACACCGATGCCTATGTCGACACGATATACATGATCCTGTGCGACTATTACGGCGAGACCGCCCACTCCGGGAACACCCCCAATGCGTACGCCGCGCTATGGAACCTCATCGATGCCATGCCCAGCTCCGTGAAGAGCGGAGTGATCAGCAAATACGGCTTGGATGTCCCCGATTCCGTCAAGGTCATCGGGACCGGCAAGGAGGATCTCCTCGGATACTGCGGCAGCTTCCCCTCCAGCGAGAAGCTGATCGTGCTCATGTCCGAGTACAACATCAGATCCACCAACACCTCGTCCTGGTGGGGCACCAACACCACCATCGAATCGAACGCCTCCAACATCCAGTTCATCTACCTGCTCTCCAACTCTCCGGCCATGGTGCTTTCCACCATCGAGATGCTCGGCAAGGTCATAGGGTACGAGAGCACCGACTCCATGATGGACGGGATCCTGGCGAAGATCTACATGATGCAGAAGACCATCGACGACTCCTACAGGCCGAAGACCTTCTTCGTCGAGATGGCCAACGGCAACTCTGTGGGATCCAACACGCTCATGGGCGGCATATTCGCGTCCGTCCTGAAGATGGACAACGTCTTCGACGGAAGCCTCATGGGCAGCAAGATGTCCGACGAGGACGTGATCAAAGCCCAGCCCGACGTCATCGGATTCTACAAGGCTGACACCAGGTCGATGGACGAGAAGATGAGGGCCGCCTGAAGGTTCTTGAAATGGCAGAGGACGCGCTGAGAAAGAGGGCAGTGGAGCTGGACGGCAAGAGGAGGCGCAGGTCTCTTCTCGCGGTCTTGGTTCTGACCGCGGCTCTTGCTCTGGGCTACGTCCTCTGCATTACCATAGGGTCGGTCCGCATGCCTCTCGCGGATGTGTGGGCCGCCCTGACCGGAAATGCGAACTGGGCCGATGAGATGATCGTCTGCGATATCCGCGCCCCCAGGGTGGCCTGCGCCGCTCTTGTGGGAGCCGCGCTGTCGCTGAGCGGTCTGGCCATGCAGGCCCTGTTCCGCAACCCGATGGCCTCCCCGTCGGTGCTCGGGATATCCTCCGGAGCGTCCTTCGGGGCGGCGTTTCACATTGCTTACGGTTCCGCTATCATCCTCTCGTCATTCGGGACGATGCTCTGCGCATTCGGGATGGCGATGGCCACGATGCTGCTCGTGTACGGGCTCGCCTACAAGAAAGCTGGCGGGGTGCAGACCACGATGCTCCTCCTGGCCGGGATGGCGGTGAGCGCTCTGTTCAGCGGATTCACATCGATGATAGAGTTCTTCTCCGACGCCGACACCGTAACCTCAATCGTGTTCTGGATGCTCGGAAGCTTCGACGGCAGGAGCTGGAGCGACTTGAGGATCATGCTTCCGCCAATTATCTTAGGCATAGCGCTGGTGGCTTTCAACGCCCGCGCGCTAAATCTCATGACCGCCGGAGAATCCAAAGCGAAGGCTCTGGGCGTGAACGTCAGAAGGGTGCGTCTGATGGTTCTGATAGGGTCGTCCGTGCTTGTGGCCACCTGCGTGTCCTTCTGCGGCGTGATAGGGTTCGTCGGGCTCATCGTACCGCACATCTTCAGGACGCTCGTCGGGCCGGACCACAGGAGGCTGGTGCCGATATGCCTGCTGGGCGGGGCCGTCTTCCTGATGCTCGTGGATACGTTCGCCCGCGGGGCCATGCCTCCATACGAGCTCCCTGTGGGAACGGTGACCTCTGTGATCGGAGCCCCATTCTTCCTATGGATTCTCCGCTCCAGGAAGAACGAGGTCTGGAGGAGCTGACATGGCCAATATGGAAGTGGACGGTGTCGGATTCTCGCACGGCAAAAGGAGGATATTGGACGGGATCACATTCGGAGCTTCCAAAGGCGAGGTCCTCGGCATATTGGGCCAGAACGGATCGGGAAAGACCACTCTGCTGAATTGCATCAGATCTGAGTACAGCCCCGACAGAGGGAAGGTGGTTCTGACCGATCTGTCCCAGGACATAGCCGGATTCCTCGGGGAGATCGACGTCCGCAACCTATCCGACCGCGACCGCTCCAGGGTGATGGCCGTGGTGGAACAGAACTCTTCCATGAACTTCCCGTTCACCGTCATGGAGGTGGTCAGGATGGGCAGGTATTCCCGCTCAGGGATTCTCGACGAAGGCTCCGAATCCGAGATCGAAGTGATATGCTCCGCGATGGAATCCGTCGGAGTCCTGGAGTTCAGCGCCCGCGGAGTCGATGAACTATCAGGAGGCGAATGGAGGAGGGTCATGATCGCCCAGGCTTTGGCTCAGGAGCCGGAGATACTTCTCCTGGACGAGCCCACGCTCCATCTGGACATCAATCATCAGTTCGATCTCATGGACCTCTGCAGGGAGATAGCGTCGGAGCGCGGGATGCTGGTGGTCATCGTGACCCACGATCTGCAGCTGGCCGCGAGGTATTGCGACCGGATCATCGTGATGAAAGGCGGCGTCATCGAGTCCATGGGCACCGCGGAAGAGGTCATAACCCCCGAGATGATACGCAAAGTCTTCGGCATGAGGGCGAGGGTCGGCTATGACGAGGAGATGGGCGGCATCTCGGTGACTCTGATAGGCAGGGACAGGCAGAGCCGACGACGGAATCCTGATATTTCCTGGTATAACAGAAATATAAGGAAATTTTAGAGTATTTTTAGTATTATAACAGAAATTATCAATATAAATTTATACTATTTACGGGTATAACAGAAACATGGAATATGTCGAGCGCAAAGCATATCTTGGGCGCATGCGGCCGTTCGTCGGAAATGGGAACGCTAAAATCGTCTCGGGAATCAGGAGATCCGGGAAATCCACGTTTCTCCGCGGGCTCGATGGCATCGTCGAAGGGAAGGTTTTGCGCATCGACATGGAGCTGTGGGAGAATAGAGCCCTCAGGGATCCAGATTCTCTTTATCGCCGCATCCGCTCTGCGATAGATGATGGCTATCGGACGATAGTGATAGATGAGATACAAGATGTCAAGGAATGGCAGGGTGTCGTCAGATCTCTGATTGCAGAGCAGAATTGCGATATTTTCATTTCCGGTTCCAACTCCAAGCTTTTGTCGGGAGAGTTTGCCACGCTTCTGACCGGAAGGTACAACATGATGGAAATGTTCACGCTGACCTTCCCGGAATGCATCGAATTCGCAGGGGATCGCCAGAATCCTGGCGCCTACGCCGTGTTGGATAGGTTTCTTCGGGTCGGGGGATTCCCATCCGTATGGAAAAATGAATACTCAGAATCTGAAGCGCTCTCGGAGGTCAAAGGCATCGTGGATTCCATCCTTATGCGCGACATCGTATCGCGCTACGACATAAGGAGGCCAGATCTGTTGGAGAAGATTCTGAGGTTCTTGTGCGACACTATGGGCAGCAGAGTCTCGATAAACAGCATCCATGCGGCGTTGTCTTCGACCGAGGGGAAGCTGTCCAAGGATCTGGTGTATTCTTACGTATCCCATCTGGAATCCGCATGCCTGATATACAAGGCAGAAGCGTACGATGTCAAAGGAAAGAGGATTCTGACTTCCGCCTACAAGTATTACCCTGCCGATGTCGGGATCAAGAATGTCGTCTGCGGATTTCGGCCGGACGACATCCAGGGATACGTGGAAAACATTATTTTTCTGCATATGAGGTCGAGGGGCTACGACGTTTGGATAGGAGACTGCCTGGGAAAGGAGATCGACTTCATATGCAGGAAAGGCTCCGATTCTGTCTATATCCAAGCGACGACCAGGCTTGCGGATGAAAAGGTTGTCGACAGAGAGTTCGGGAGCCTCAGAAAGGTGCGGGATAGCCACCCAAAATTCGTGGTAGTCTTGGAGAATTCCCATCTGGATGCTGATATGGACGGCATAAAGTGCGTGAAGCTTACCGATTTTCTGATGATGTTCCGATGTCTCCGGACCGTGCGCCGGCGGGCCTTCCGGGGCGTCTGTCGATTTGATGCCACATTGCTACGATATCAATAATAGATAATACGAAAATCGTAGAGTTAAGTCATAATCAAAACTTTTTTCGTCGAATAGAATCCGTAAATTGCAGGACAACCGAAATCATGCGCAAAGGGTTTAAAATATATCCATCATATCCGTCTGACAAGAGTGGTACTCATGGACATGGAGATATGTTGGCATGGGAGAGGAGGCCAAGGTCTCGTCACAGCGAACGAGATTCTCGCCGAAACCGCCATCGCCGCCGGAAAATACGTCAAAGCGTTCCCGGAATTCGGCCCAGAGAGGATGGGAGCCCCCATCAGGGGATTCACCAGGATCTCCGAGAAGCCGATAAGGGTCCACAGCCAGGTTTACGAGCCAGACATCGTCATCATCATGGACGGGACCCTCGTCGGGAAAGTCGACGTGGCCAAGGGGATCAAGAAGAATTCCATCATCCTCGCGAACTACGGCGGCTCCCCCAAGGAGCTCGAGGCAGCCCTCGGCGTGGATGTGGAGTGCCACACTCTGGACGCCAACAAGATCGCCATCGAGGAGATCGGAAAGCCTACCGTCAACACCGTAATGCTCGGCGCTCTGGACAAGGTCTGCCCGATAATCCCGTACGACAAGCTGGAGGATCAGATCACGACCAAATTCACAGGCAAGCTTTCCGACAAAGTCATAGTGAAGAACCTTTCCGCCCTCAAGAGGGGATACAAGGAGGTGCAGCGATGGTGATGGCCAACCCAAGCGACCTCGTCGTCGGAGGGCGCATAATCAAGCCCGGATCCTCCGAGCAATTCTACACCGGGGACTGGAGAAGCTTCGTCCCGGTGGTCGACCAGGACAAGTGCATCGACTGCATGACCTGCTGGATATACTGCCCCGACAACAGCATCGTGTTCAGGGACAACAAGATGTCCGGAATCAAGCTCACGCACTGCAAAGGGTGCGGAATCTGCTCCAAGGTCTGCCCCAAGAAGGCCATAACCATGAAGGAGGAGTGAAGATGGCAATGGACATAGCGATAAATGGAGACAACGCAGTCGCTCTCGCCTGGAAGCAGATCGATCCTGACATGTGCGCGGCGTATCCGATTACGCCTCAGACCATCATAGTCGAGAAATTCGCCGAGTATGTGGCGAACGGAGAGGTCACCACCGAATTCGTGTGCGTGGAGTCCGAGCACTCTGCCCTCACTCTGTGCACCGCATCCGAATCCGCCGGAGCGAGGACCTTCACCGCCACCGCGTCCCAGGGCCTCGCGTACATGTGGGAGATGCTCCCCATCACCGCCGCGATGAGGACGCCTCTTATCATGGCCGTCGCCAACAGGACCGTCAGCGGGCCTATCAACATCAACAACGACCACGGAGACGCGATGTCCGCCCGCGACTGCGGATGGGTCATGCTGTTCTCCGAGAACGTCCAGCAGGCCTACGACCTTTCGATCATCGCTCCGAGGATAGCTGAGCACCATGACGTCCAGCTGCCCTGCATGGTCAATCTGGACGGTTTCATACTGACCCACGCCATCGAGAGGATGACCATGGTGGACACCGCCGACGTCAAGAAGTTCGTCGGCGACTTCAAGCCGCTTTACCCTCTGCTCGATGTGAAGCACCCAGTCTCCCACGGCAACATGGACGGGCCCGATTTCTACTATCCACACAAAGTCCAGTCCGTCATCGCGATGGAGAAGGCTTTGGAAGTCGCGGAGGATGTGTTCGCGGAGTTCAGGAAGCTCACCGGAAGGGAATACCATCTCCTGGATGAGTACCGCTGCGACGACGCGGAGATCGTGGCTGTCGTTCTGGGATCTTCCTTCGGAACCATGAAGGAGACCATCGACCAGCTCAGAGACGCCGGCATCAAGGCGGGAGCCCTCATGCCCCGCGTGTTCAGGCCCTGGCCCGCCGCCGCGATCGCGAAGGCCCTGGCCGGCAAGAAGTCCGTGGTCGTCTTCGACAAGCATCTCAGCATAGGCGCATACGGACCGATGTTCCCCGAGATAGCCGCGGCCTGCTCCGATCTGGACAGGCTGCCGAAGATGTTCAACGTCATATACGGCCTCGGAGGTGCGGACGCCACCGTGGGCGGATTCAAGAAGATAATGGAGGAGGTCTCCGCCGGGACCGCTTCCAAGATTACCTATCTGGGGGTGAAGATATGACTTCTCTGTCTCTCAAAGACCTCACGCAGAGGCCGGAAAGGCTCGTCAGCGGGCACAGGCTCTGCGCGGGATGCGCCGAGTCCATCATTGCGAAGCAGATCCTCATGGGAACCGAGGATCCCATCGTCGTTTCCGGATCCACCGGATGCTTCGAAGTTTCCACTACCATCTTCCCTTACACCTCGTGGAATGTCCCGTACATCCACACCGCGTTCGGGAACGGGGCGGCCACCTGCGCCGGAGTCGAGACGGCCTATACCGCGCTCAAGAAGAAGGGCAAGATCGGCGAGAACCTGAAGTTCGTCAACTTCGCCGGAGACGGGGCCACATACGACATCGGCCTTCAGGCGCTTTCCGGCGCCATGGAGAGGGGCCACAAGATGATGTACGTCTGCCTGAACAACGAGGCTTACATGAACACAGGCATCCAGAGGTCCTCCGCTACCGGGATGGGAGCTTCCACCACCACTTCCTGGGCCGGATCCATGGCCTACGGAAAGAAGGAGTTCCCCAAGGACCTGACTGCGATCCTGGTCGCCCACAATATACCCTACGTGGCTCAGGTATCTCCCCACAACTGGAGGGACACCGTGACCAAGGCCTCCAAGGGATTCGCCGCGGACGGCCCGAGCTTCATCAACGCGCTCTCCCCCTGCCCCAGAGGCTGGAGGTTCGCGTCCGAGGACACCATCGCCATGGCCAAGCTCGGTGTGGAGACCTGCGTCTGGCCTCTGTACGAAGTTGTCAACGGCGCCTACACCCTCACGGCAGAGAGCGCCAGGATCGCCGATGGCAAGGCGGAGAAGAAGCCGGTCATCGAGTGGATCAAGTCCCAGGGCAGGTTCAAGCACCTTCTGCAGGACAGGTGGGAGCCTGTCGTCGAGTCCATCCAGGACGAAGTCGACAAGAGATGGAACAAGCTCGTGAAGCTCTCCGAGGAATTCTGAAACTGTTTGCGGGGGACTTATCCCCCGCTTTAACATCTGGCCGTCAATCCGTCCGGATGAGATTTTTTGGTCAGGCTAAGGCTATGAGCCAGGTCTGATTTTGCGATAGCTGGTTACGACGTGAAACGGGATTCCCGCAATCGAAGAAGCGAAATATCGGGGCCAGTTCGGTTGGACTACAGTATTTATTCTCACTTTCCCATACAACGGTTGTTACTGACGCTTCTCTGGGTATAATATCGGGGAAGCATCTGAATCGGAGCTGATGATCATGTCAAAAACAATGGCCGGATTCTTCCGCCCGCTTTCCCGCGGAAAAATGCAAGAGGGAGGGGAGAATGAACATCTGAATCTGTCAGCAGCATTTCTGCTGGTCCTTGTCGCGGTGGTTTCCATAGCGGCAGTCTCGTCAATGGGAGAATCTGATGCGTCATCGGATTTCCAGATCAATGTCAGCAATACATTGAGCGGAAATTACGCCGCAGTCGAAGTGTCCCTGGAGAATAACCCTGGTATTTGGTCCATCGAGATGACCCTCAATTATCCTTCTGAAGCGATGTCGCTCAATCAAAACAGCATCGTCTCCGGCAGCATACTCGAGATGACAGCGGGCGCAGATAACAACGGAACTTACGGAATATACGGGGAAGCTTCCGGATTCGAGGATGTCAGCAAAAACGGAGTGCTGCTGGCGCTCGGATTCGACATCAAAACCGATATGGAAAGCAACCAGATTGCCCTGCTTCTCAGCGATATAATCGTTTTCAATGTCAGCGGGGATGAGATAGGATGCAATGTCAAGTCTTCCGCGATAGCTTCCGGCGGAGGAATACTGGGCGATGTCGACGGAAACAGCAAAATCAACGGGCTAGACTCGCTCGCTCTGAAGAAATATCTCGCCAAGTGGGACATTCCCATAGTAATGCAGAATGCCGACGCCGACAGGAACGGCAAGATAAACGGGCTAGATTCCCTCATGATAAAGAAGCATCTCGCGAAAATCGATGTCGGCCTCGGGAAGAGAATCTTTGCCGGCGATGTCGTCGCATCCGTGGTCTATGGCGATTCAACCCAGACGATAAACGGGATCACTTCCGAAAAGAATCTGATCGTCCCTCTGTATGGGACAGTAAAAGCCAGCGACATGCCCGCCAGCAAGGAATTGGCCATCACCATCACCGATGTGCCTCCGGTCATCACATACACGGTAAAATTCGATGCCAACGGAGGATCTCCGGTGTCTTATGCTCAGACCGTCATATCCGGGGAGAACGCCGCCGATCCCGGGTCTCCCTCAAGAGAGGGGTATACTTTCAAAGGATGGTACACAGAACCTTATGGGGGCGACAAGTTTGATTTCAGCACCACTTCCATAGATTCGGATACGATTCTGTATGCACATTGGAAGCTGAACAAATATGATGTGACCGTGAAATTTACCTGCAACGAACAGGAAATAGTTCCCAGCATTACCACTTCCCAGTATTACGGCTCCAAATACACATACAATTACATGGACTATCCGGGGGATCAATCCCAAGGAGTTCCTGCCGCGCCCGAAGCGTTCAAGGGATACGTGTTGATCTCCGATGAGGAATACACCATCACCGTCCAGGTCAAGCCCTATGGAAGCAAGATCGTGAACATCATCGAGTTCAAGTTTGATCATGCCAAGCAGCATGTCATGTTATGGCTACAGGGGGATTCCGGATACAATCTCTCCTTCGATGTCAATTATGGCGACTGCTTCAACCAGGTCATTGCTGCTTACGGAGATAACATCGGAAAGAAAATAGGAATCGCCTTTGAAGAGTACGGAACTTATAGTTATGCCCCTTCTACTGTAACTCACAATGGATCTACTCTGACCCTCAATGTTATCGACGCCGCCAATACAGAGATCATCTATGGGCCAATTACTGAGAACGTTATTCTCTACTACAATTATGATTCTGGATATGCAAATCGTCACACTGTAAGTTTTGTTGCGTATCCAGAAAAATATGGGTCTGTCAATAGGGCTTCTATCACCGTTGAACATGGCACTGAGCTCACTATCGATGGCAATGCCATTTCGATAGGGAAGTATGGAACTATAACTGCCACTCCAACAGTATCAACGTTAGGAGATTATGCCTATGGCTTTGTAGGCTGGGTCAATGTCCCTGAAACCGTCACCAAGAATTTGGTTATCTATGCATATTTTGATAGGGCTCCATTGAAGTACGCAGTAAACGTCATCTTCACCTGCGAAGGACAGGAAATCGTTCCAGGCATTTCCTTTGCTCGGGATTACGGCTCCGCATTCACCTACAATTACATGGATTATCCTGGATACCCCTCTAAAGGGGTTCCCGCTGCTCCCGAAGCATTCGAAGGATACGTCCTGATCTCCGCCGAGGAGTACACCATCACCGTCCAGGCCAACCCCACCGGAAGCAAGATTGTTAATACCATCGAGTTCAAGTTCGATCACATCAAGCAGCACGTCTTGCTGTGGCTCCAGGGCGATCCCGGATACAACCTCTCCTTCGATGTCAACTACGGCGATGACTTCAACCAGGTCATCCAGGCCTACGGAGACAACGTCGGAAAGAAGATGGGATTCGCCTTCGAAGAGTACGGAAAGTACAGCTATGCTCCCGTCACCACTACCTTTAGTGGATCCACTCTGACCCTCAACGTTATCGATTTAGCTAACACTGAGGTTATTTTTGGGCCAATCACCAGTGACATTATTCTCTACTACAATTACAGATGATAAGGACAAAGGGACAGATAAATCGGAAGACCAAATAAAACGAGGTCGGCGTGCTGACACAACCTTTCCTGGCTTCACCGTCGATTTCAGACCGCATTAATGGAAATAAATGCGTTTTAAAACTCTTTTCAAATCTTTTTCCAGCGGGTGAACAATACAAATCGTCCCTGGAAACGGCATTAATGATTGGTAAAAAAAATTGTCCTTCCGAACAAACTGAGACGATCCGCAGGGATAGGGGACGGACAAGCATGAGGCTCTTCTTCGTCATCATTTATCTACGGCGTTGTTTTTCCGTATGACCATGAAGATGTTCGGGACGAACGGCATACGCGGGATAGTCAACGGGTATATGACTCCGGAGCTCGCCTTGAAAGTGGGCAAAGCCATAGCGGAAGTGCTGGGGCCTGGCGTCATAGCTATTGCCAAGGATACCCGCACGTCCTCGGACATGGTCGTCTGCGCCGTGGAATCCGGTCTTCTGTCGATGGGCATAGACATAATGGATCTGGGCATGGTCCCGACTCCGGCGCTGCAGTATTACGTCAGAACCCATCCGAATGTCGCTGCGGGCGTGATGATCACCGCCTCCCACAACCCTCCGGAGTTCAACGGCATCAAATGCGTATCGTCCGATGGCACCGAATGCTCCCATGAGGAGGAGGCCGCCATAGAGAGCGCTTACGAAATGGATCTGGAATGCCCTGGGTGGGACGGAGTCGGTTCGATCACGCGCATTTCCGATGCGGGAGAGGCCTATATAGACGCGGTCGTCTCCAAAGTCGATGCTGGACTCATAAGGGAAGCCGGGCTGAAGGTGTGCCTGGACTGCTCCAACGGGGCCGCTTCGCTGACTTCCCCTCTGCTGATGAAGAAGCTCGGCGTGAAGGCGCTGACCATAAACGCCTCCCCAGATGGGAGGTTCCCAGGCCATTATTCGGAGCCCACCGAGGACAATCTGGCCGATCTGAAGAGGCTCACCGCAGAATCCGGATGCGATCTCGGCATGGCCCACGACGGGGACGCTGATCGGTGCGTCTTCGTCACAGGCTCCGGAAGATATGTCCCCGGAGACCAGTCTCTGGCAATATTGGGGCGCTCTGCCATATCTAAGAACGGGGGCGGCAAAGTCGTGACCACCGTGGCCGCGTCGCGCGTGATCGAGGAATCCGTGGTGTCTGCGGGCGGCGAAATCGTCTATACCGCCGTCGGATCCCCTATAGTCGCACGCGAGATGATGGCCGACGGTGCGGTCTTCGGCGGCGAGGAGAACGGAGGTCTGATATTCGCCGACCACCAGTATTGCCGCGACGGGGCGATGGCCATAGCCAAGATGCTGGAGGCTGTGGCAAAGGATGGGTCTTTGGATTCCCAGGTGGATTCTTTGCCCAAATATTTCACGATCAAAGCTGCCGTGCAATGTCCCGACGATCTGAAATCCCTTGTCATAAACGATATAGCCAGGCGCCACGAAGGCGAGAGAGCGAACCTTACCGACGGCCTCAGGATAGACTATGACGATGGCTGGGTCCTGATGCGCCCATCGGGGACGGAGCCTAAGTTCAGGGTATATTCTGAATCGAAGGACAAAGCTGCCGCGGAGAGGCGCTCCAGAGAGTTCCTCATGGAGGCATCCGATATCATCGGGCGCCGTCGATCCACGAACCATTTATAGCACCGTCCCTAATAACGGCATATGCCTCCGTCCAAGATAACCAAGGGCATAATCCTCGCCGCAGGGGCGGGGACCAGGCTTTACCCTTCCACGTTCCCGATATCAAAGATACTTCTCCCGGTTTATGACCGCCCGATGGTGTACTACCCTCTGTTCACCCTGATGTCCGCCGGAATCAGGGACATACTGATAATCACCAACGAGAGAGACAGGCTGAACTTCGAGAGGACGCTTAGGGACGGCTCCCAGTTCGGCGTCAGGATAACCTACGAGGTCCAGCAGGTGCAGCGCGGGATAGCCGACGCGTTCATCATCGGAGAGAAGTTCACCGACGGGGGCCCCTGCGTCCTGATACTCGGGGACAACATATTCCACGGGGAGGATCTGGACAGGCTCATGGAGGAGGCATCGAAAGACGTCTCGAACGCCACCGTATTCGCCCATTGGGTCCCCGATCCGGAGAGGTTCGGTGTGGCGGAGTTCGATCGCGGCGGGAATGTCATCTCCCTGGAGGAGAAGCCCAAGAATCCCAAGTCCAATTATGCCGTCATAGGCCTGTATTTCCTGCCCGGGGATGCGGTGGAGAAAGCGAAGACTCTGAAGCCTTCCGCCCGCGGGGAGCTGGAGATCACCGACCTCAATCTGATGTATCTCAGGGAGGGGAGGCTGAAGGTGAAGACGGTCAGCGACGACACCGTCTGGATGGACGCAGGGACGTTCGATTCCCTTCTGGATTCCGCCAATTACATCAAGGACATGGATGTCAGGAGGGAGACGAAGATCCTCTGCCCGGAGATCGAAGCCCTCAGAAAGGGCTACGTCACGAAGGAACAGATGGCCGCCTGGATCGAGCCGATGAAAGAGGGCGATTACTACAAAGGCGTCATCAAATTCATGGGGACGATGTGAGCCCCCTTCTTCTCAGCTCCCAGGCATAAGCCGTACGGACGCTGTCTTCGAGGGTTCTCTTCGGCTCCCAGCCAAGGATTTCCCTCGCTTTCCTGTTGTCCGCTATCAGGATTGCCGGATCACCCTGGCGGCGGCTTCTGATTTCTGTCGGGACGGGCTTTCCCATAGTTTTTTCGCAGGCGGCCAGGACTTCTTTGACCGTGCTGCCGCTGCTCGTCCCCAGATTGAAGCTTCCGGATTCACCTCCGGCATCCAAATGACGCAGAGCCAGCAGATGGGCTTCCGCCAGATCCTCCACGTTGACGTAATCCCTGACGCAGGTGCCATCTCTGGTGTCATAATCGTCGCCGAAAAGGCTGAATTTCGAGTTCCCATCCAAAACAGACCTTATTATGCACGGTATGAGGTGGGTCTCCGGCTCATGGCATTCGCCCGCCCGCCCTTTCGAATCGGCTCCGGCTGCGTTGAAGTATCTGAGACGGACGCTTTTCATCCCATAAGCCCGATCATAGTCTTCCAGGATGCGCTCTACGATAAGCTTGCTCATTCCGTAGGGGTTTATGGGATTCAGGGGATGAGACTCGTCGATCGGGACGTATTCCGGCTCGCCGTAGACCGCGGCTGAGGACGAGAACACGATTTTTCCTATCCCATGGAGTCTCATGGATTCCAGAAGGTTCACCGTCCCTACGACGTTGTTGCGATAGTATTTTCCGGGGTCGGACACGGATTCGGCGACTTGGGAGGAGCCGGCCAGATGGATTACGGCGCCGATATCTCCGTTATCGAAGATCTGGTCTATGTCCGCGGGGATGAGAAGGCTCCCTTCGGCGATTCTAATGCGTTCGGAAGAGGATTCAAGTGATTTCCCGATGGAAGGCGAACCTGTTGAGAAGTCGTCCAGAATGATGACGTCGTATCCGCTGTCAAAAAGGGACAATGCGCAATGGGATCCTATGTATCCGCATCCTCCGGTCACGAGTATCGCCGACATGTTCCGTCCCTTTCTGCGCTGTTATGAACGTTGACCATTTATTTCTGTTTTGGAGATGGGATGTTCGCAGCAAGCAATCTGACAGAATAGAATGAAGAAGTGGCAGACAGCGTGCTTGAGTTCCCGTACGCTTGCGCAATACAGTACAGACAGGTACGCGGGCGGACTTTACTGCCGGGTTCGGGATGGGACCGGGTGTTTCCCCGCCGCTATGGCCGTCTTGCCGAAACCTTGGATATATTCATTTTATATAAGATTTTCTATTAGATTTTGACACTGTCATCCGCAGTATTCCTTCAGCATGGATTCCAGGCTTCTTTCCAGCCAGGCGGCCAGAAGATCAACGTGTTCTTTCCAAGTGTCCAAGGCCATGAGCGCCAGCGGATTCATATCAACATGCCGGTCTAAGGTGGACCATTTCCCGTAGTTCTTCAGGAAATCGCCGTCATGCTGGATCGCATATGCTACTGTCTCGTTTATCGCCGATCTGATGTACTGCCCCTTATCCTTCAGCATCTCCGATACCAAGGCGCGGAACTCATCGTATCCCAGAAGGGATGAGTACCAATCGCTCATCAGGGCGACGTACATGAACTCCGGGTCATTGGCATGCATCGTGTTGTAATTGCCGGCGCAAAGGTCGAAGTCCCATATCGGCCCGCTGCATAATCTCCCGTCCTCGCCCAAATGGAAGTAGAAGCTGGAGAGGTTGACGTCGGCATCGTGGAACAGTTCTTCAACAATGTACGTCGCCGCGAAAGATTCCGGGTCCAGCATCTCCTGAACCCGAGACCATTCGTCCGAATCGATGGCATCCCATATGGCTTCCATGAATCCCTTTATCTCGGCGGTCCGCTCCGGAGTGCAATCCAAATCCTTGATCCCATAGTCCTTTCCGTTGACCGAGAAGTAATCAATACCCTCGGTGCCTTCCGAGGCTGCATGCGAGTCCATCTCCAATATGAAACCCGATTCGTCTGCGTCATCCAGTCCGATCTTCTCGATGAGCAGATAAAGCCCCATATATTCGCCGTTGAGGTATAGGCTGACGTATTGCGACGAAAGGGAATCCACGCCCAGAGTTTCCGCTACCGATTGGGACATTCTGTTCCTGAGCATGCTTTTGTCCAAGTAATCCGCCAGAAGGACCCATGTTTTGGAGGGACCGTTCCCGAAGAGAGAGGTCTTTTCGCTGAACTTGACGGCATACGGTTTCTTGGGCTGTTCCCAGGTCGAATTCCCGCGGCCCTTGATGCCCGCTTCCGCATGGGAGATGTCTCCCTGTCCGGATTCCGCGTCGACCGTGCAGCGGATGTATGCGTCTTTGGTCTCGATGGCTACGCCTCTGGTGTCTATGCTCAGGCAGGGGAAGCTCTCATCGTGCTCCGGTTCCGGATGCTCGGAAGTTATGAGGGCCGCAGCAATGGAAGCGATCAGCACCAGAGAAATCAACGCTTTCGCAACGGTCTGATTCAATAGATCAGGTCTCCCATAGCGATGAACGAGAATACGCAGACGGCTCCTGCCAGCAGAGACATAGCCAAAGCCGAAGATGCGGCTGTCTTATGCCCTCCGCAACGGAACGCTGAGACGCACGCCAGGAGTTCCGCGGCCGCGAAGAAGATTCCTGATGCGATGTTGAGGACGTCCAGATAATCCGTCAGGAGAGTTGAGGTGCCTATGATCCCGAGCCATAGGAGCGCAATCCCGATGGCGGCCGCGAGAACTGCGAGCGCATTCAGCGGGATGCTCTGTTTGGGCTTGATTATGAAGTCCCCGAGATCGGAGAGCACCAGCGCTACCGTCACGGCGGCCATCGAGATGAGGGTTCCCACATACAGGCCCGCATGCCCTGAGTATATCAGCGCTATGGCTGTTATCGATACGCATCCGGCTACGGCTACCAAGGGCCAATGCTCGCTTCTGGACCGGACGGACTCTATTATGGCGACGGCTCCGAGAAAAGGGATGGACAGATGGATCCCGAACGCTCCGAACGGATAGATGAATCCGCCGAACGAAGCCAGAATGATGCACGCAACCATTCCTGAGATCACTCCGAGCAGAGAGATCAGAGCATTGTCTTCGACGGCTCCGCGTCTGCGGCCAATGCAGACGGCCAGCAACAGCGCCATCCCAATGAAAGCAGCCGCCATCCATTGCCACATGGCTGGACGATGTGCTCTGCCGATAAAAACATTGATGGCAGCCAGTCGATTCGCGGACGATATTTCAGAAGAGGAAGGGGCCGGATCGCGAACGGTCCGCAATCCAGCTGTTTGGATCAGAAATTGATGAAGGGAAGGTTGGTCCTGAGGCTCCAGATCCCGAAATCTTCGATATCAACGGTTTCGAGGATGTTGTGGGAATCTATGAACATGTCGATGTCGAATTCGTCCATGAAACCGTATCTGTCGGTGCGGACTTCGCCTTCGAAATATCTCAGGGAACCGTAGCTCTCATCTTTTTCATAGTGCGCCGATACTGAATAGTACGATCCGCTGAAGTATCTGGCTAACTGCTCTTTTGCGGATAGGAGCCTGAGGAAATCCTGCTTGCTCATGGACGTGGTGGCCGTTTCGCTGTTTTTCCTGACCTCGCAGGTGTTGCCGGATACCGAGACGACAGTGTATTTGTCCATGTACTGGATATAATCTTGACTTGGACATCAGACTTTGCTTCGGAACCCGTTTTTTTCGTGAAATCGTCATATATGAAACTAACTGTCCAAT
Source organism: Candidatus Methanomethylophilaceae archaeon (assembly GCA_017524805.1). Lineage (NCBI taxonomy): Archaea > Methanobacteriati > Thermoplasmatota > Thermoplasmata > Methanomassiliicoccales > Methanomethylophilaceae > Candidatus Methanomethylophilaceae archaeon. The sequence continues at coordinate 62 of JAFXUX010000037.1, read as the reverse complement.
GAGGCTAGCCAGCACTCTGCAAAAATTGGACAATAATCCATAGCGTCGTTGATTCAGGATGG
>JAFXUX010000036.1 GCA_017524805.1 Candidatus Methanomethylophilaceae archaeon | reverse complement strand
TCAATGGCGGTCCTGCTGTTGGTCGACCTCGAGATCATTCTGGCGACCTTTCTCCTGTGTCTTTCGTCCCTCCCGTTCACTACTACGATGCGGAGGTCCATGTCCGCAGACAGCAGATTCTTGAGGTCCCTATCGATGGTCTTGATCCTTCCATGACCCGCCATTATCAGTACAGAGAGCTTTCCGCTTCCGCGGTTGGGGCGCTCGGCGGGCCTCTCGAATCTGACCGGGAAACCGAGGCAGGCAATTTGATCCTCCCGATACCCCAGTCTCATCAACCCTTCCTTAAGCTCCTCGCAGGGAGTGATTATCTTCTGCACCCCTTGGCCGTATTCGGTCAGCGGGTATACCGTATAGTCCGTGACTATGCTGAAGAAGGGAACGTCGAGCTTACCGCGCTTTTTCAGTTCGGTCAATGCGATCGGATGGAACATGTGCGTCCCGATTATGATGTCCGGACGGAAGTCCCGGACCGTCTTGAGGATTCTGCGGTATTTGCCGAAATGGGCGTACCACATGCCTATCGGATACCTCTTCGGGGGGGCGTCCCTCTGATACAGCCTGTAATAGATCCAATAGACCCAATGGGCATGGCCCATCGTGAATCTATAGAATTTGTCGCATATCAGCGATCTGAAAGGAGAGAAATAATCCTTGTAATAATCGATTATCCTGATTTCGCATTCATCCCCATGGTATTTCTCGAAGGTCTCCTTCAGCATGTTTGAGATCATGTGATGCCCGTCGCCTGAGGACATGGTGTAGATCAGAATGCGCTTGCTCATCTTGCTGGCTTGAATCGGAATTCGGTAAATATATGTGATGCTGGCCCGACTGATAACCAAATGTTATATTGCTTACCTGCCCCCTGTTATTGCCTGCATCAGGAGAAAGGGATGGAGATGGGCAAAGCGATAAGCGTCGCGGGATTGCGTAAATCGTATGGAAGCTTCCAAGCCGTGAAAGGCATATCGTTCGATGTGGAGGAAGGCGCTTTCTTCGCATTTCTGGGACCCAATGGGGCCGGAAAGTCCACTACCATAGCCATCTTATGCTCCCTTCTATCCAAAGATTCGGGAGACGTGACCTTGTTCGGAATGGAACCCGAGAAGGCGAGGAGGGAGATAGGGGTAGTCTTCCAGGACAACAAGCTCGACCAGAGGCTGTCCGTGCGCGAGAACCTGGAGATCCACGGTTCCCTGTACGGCTTCAAGAAGGCCGATCTGGCGGCCAGGATCGAAGAGGCGCTCGTCAAGGTGGGGCTGTCTGACCTGTCCGACAGGCCATGTTCCGATCTATCCGGAGGACAGAGGAGGAGGGTTGAAATCGCGAGGGCGATCCTGCACGGCCCCAGGCTCTTGCTTCTGGATGAGCCGACGGCGAGCCTGGACCCCCAGGCCAGGAATTCGATATGGGCCTATATCCGGCGTCTGAAAGAAGAAGGGATGACCGTCTTCCTGACCACCCATTACATGGAGGAGGCCGCCACCGCCGATGACATCGTGATAATAAACGAGGGCGAGATCGTCGCCCACGGAAAGCCTTCGGTCCTCAAGGAGAGATACAGCTCCGATTATCTGGAGATACTTCCCAAGGATGCAGACGCCGTGAAATCCGTGCTGGACGGGCTCGGAATCGGATATTCCGTGCGCTCAGGCGTCCTGAGGATAGAGCTGGGCTGCACCATGGATGCGGTACCCATAGTCGAAAGGCTGAAAGGCATGATGGAATCGTTCGAGGTGCGCACCGGCACCCTGGATGACGCGTTCATCGCCATAACGGGAGGTTCCAGCAGATGAATGCGGTGTTGGCGCTGACGAAGAGGAACGTCCTATGCTTCTTCCGGGACAGGGCTGCCGTCTTATTCTCGTTCCTGACGGCACTCATAGTCGTGTTGCTATATCTTCTGTTTCTGAGGAACGTCCTGATATCCAGCATGTCGTCGGAAGGATGGACGATCCTTTCCGGCGAGCAGCTGCCTAGCCTGGTGGATTCCTGGGTGATGGCGGGCATAATCGGGATCGTGTCCGTCACGTCTTGTGCCGGTTCGCTTCAATGCATGGTTGACGACAAGGTGTCCGGCAAGGACATGTGCTTCAGGATAGCGCCGATAAAGCCGTCGGAATTGGCGGCGGGATACGTGTTGAGCGCATTTCTGGCAGGACTCATCGTGAGCGCCGCGACGTTGGCATTCGCATTGGCGTACCTCTGCGCGACCGGTTGCGAGCTAGGAATCCCCGATGTCTTCGCCAGCATACTGCTTCTGGTGCCTTCTGCGCTATCCAGTTCGATAATCCTGTTCGCCCTCGCGTCCTTATTGAAGAGTCAGAGCGCATACACGGGATTCTCCATCATCATGAGCACGCTCATAGGATTGTTGTACGGTCTTTACCTGCCGATGGTGGCCTTCCCAAAGGCCGTCTATGCCGTAGCCAACCTCATCCCTGCCACGCATATGGCCGCGTTGTTCCGTCAGCATCTGTGCTCCGGGCCCATGGACGATGTCTTCGGTCCCGGGGGCGCCTCCGAGTTCAGGGAGGAGATGGGCGTGGACCTCAGCGTCGCGGGATACGAGTTCACGGGGACGACGTCGATTCTATATGTGCTGGCGGTCACGGCCCTGTTCTTCGCGATATCGGTCCTGATAATGAGAAAGAGAAGGAACCGATGTTCTCATGAGGGGCCTGACGTTCGGCTCTGTCCGCTCGTAATGGCCCTGATAAGCACCGCGGGTTCGTTCGATATGAATCCGTCGACGCCCATTTCACGCAATCTCTCGGCGTATCTCGGATTGTCCACCGTCCATGCGAATGCCTTCATGCCTCTGTCATGTATCGACGATATCGTGTCTGGCTCCGTGAAACAGGACAGGTAATGGCAGAACACGTAATCGGGTTTGAAATCCAATCCGTCGACATACGACGGTACGTCCGCCTGGCTCATTATACGTTTGCTGATGGATACGAACGTCTCCCCTGGGTATATCCTGCCCAGAGTCCTGCCGAGGCCGAGATACACTTCGCCGGGAGATGCGCCGTCGATCCCCAGGACGTCCTGTATGATGGTCGAGTCCTCCAATGGCGAGACGTCCTCCATCGTCAGAGCATCCATGGGCTTATCGCGAGGGTAGCACTCCCCTATGATGTCGATTATCTCCCCGAAATCATCGACGACAGGCAGCATCAGAACGCCCGTGCCGCATCCAGCATCCATATGTTGGATGTCCCTGACGAGGGAATGGTCGAAAGACGTGACGATCGCCCTTCTTCCGATTCCGAAATCCTTCAGACGCGAAGCGATGCCCTCGACGTATTCCCTGCGTCTGATGTAAGGCGTCTTCAGCTCGAGATTGGCAATTCCCTGAGTTCCCGTTGCATGTAGGCATTCCTCTAAAGTGGGAATCCTTCCGCCCATGCCTTTCGGGTTGTGACCATTAAGCTCCTCCAGGGAAAGCTCGTGGATGGGTCTTTTGCCGCCGCAGGCAGCCTCCGCGGTATATCCATGGGAGCATACGGGCACACAATCGCGAGTCATCTGGATGTCGGTCTCGAAACCGTCTGCGCCTGCCGCCAGCGCGGATTCGAATGCGGACACGGTGTTCTCGGGTGCAATAGAGGACAGCCCTTTGTGAGCCAGTACGATAGTCACGATGGTCCATTAGGCCAACACTATAAATACTGTAACTTAGAATCCTATAGATTAAGCAAATTGGATGGAAAGAATGAACCAAAGTTTAGCATGCAGATCACATCTGCCGATACGCGTCTTGATGTTGTATGTTATTAAATAATCATCTTAATTAAGTTTCAAACTTAAT
>JAFXUX010000035.1 GCA_017524805.1 Candidatus Methanomethylophilaceae archaeon | reverse complement strand
TCTTCGTCAAGTTCTCGATCTCTTTCATGCGCCTGTCGATATCGTCGATGCCAACCTTTCTGGATATTTCGATCTGCTCTACGGCCACCATGAATCAACGTATGTCTTTATAATTCAAAAACATTAGGTTCGTGACTATAATAGTGTTTTAGAATGAACTATCTACTAGACCTTCCCAGCGGACGCGATTTCGTCATGGACGGGCCCTTTCAGAGGCCGGAAGGTGCGGATGCTGAGCCTGTATATTGTTGTTGCTGCATTGTCCGAAGTCTCTGCAGGTGCATGACATGGCTGAGCGGATGCTTTTAGAACCAGATCCTGCGATTACCGGCCATGGAAAAGGAGCTGATAGTCTCCGACCGCTGCATCGGATGCGGGCTTTGCGCCAAGGTGTGCATCAGAGGGCATCTTGCTCTTGGAGCCGACAGGAGGATCCACGAGGTCGAATCCCAATACAGCTGTTTCAGATGCGGCCACTGCTTGGCGGTATGCCCGAAGGACGCCATCAGACTGAGGAGATTCGCCTCGGAATCCCCTGCAGAGGCGTCCGCACCGGTCGATGCCGGCTCTTTGATGATGCTTTACCGTCAGAGGCACAGCCACCGCTGGTTCGACAGGAAATGCTCCGCAGACGAAATCGAGAGGATGATCTCCTCTACGAGGTATTCACCTACCGCAGAGAACTCCCAGGCGATGGAGTTCGCCGTGGTCGATGCACGGTTCGACGAATTCATGAGGCTCTGCGCCTCGATTCTGAGAACCCATACGGACGAGCATCCGCGTCTGAGGCAGTTCGTGGATTATGTCGAGAGCGGGATGGAAGGCAGGAACAATCCGTTCACGTGGGAGGGAAGACAGGTCATCATCGCCTTCTCCAGACTGCCGATAGATTCAGCCATTGCCATGGAGCAGATGGAGCTCATGGCTTTCTCGATGGGCCTAGGAGGGTTCCATTCCAGGTGGATCCTTCAAGCATCGGAGAACGATCCTGATGCTTTCATGTCGTTCTTCCCCGAGATAAGGGAGGATCTGACCGCATCCGCGGCATTCGTCGTCGGCCATCCGCGGATGGAGTACAAGCGCACTTCACCCAGAGAAGGCAGGACGATAATCTGGAAATGAACCGGATCATCTCACAAGAGATTGGCATAGACAGGAATCGTAATTGGAATGGGCTGCCGATGCCGATGAAGACTCTCCGATGAAATCGAATTCCAATTATTCCATAACCGCTGGCCATGCCCATTGGACAAGAAAAACCGAGAAGTTAGATTTCCAAAAATCAGCTCGCAATAAAAAGTCTGATGTACTATTGACAAATCATCAAATTTAAAAAGCCGTTCTTACAGATTCTTTGCGAATGCAAATTATACAATAGATGCTGAAGCGAAAGAGAATCATTCTGCCTTGGGACAATATGGCTGCTCTACGTGGCACACAGGCCGCTGAGCACACCTTCAAAGCGATTCTGCCACAGATTCTGCCCTATGCTCAGAGCCTTCTCAGTACCATTAAATTCTGAGCATGAGATTCAAAAGCATACTCAGAAGCCACTCAGCCGCCCTCTCTACGGACGGTATCGGATTCTCCCGCCGCTCTCGATTCTGAATCTCGGCAGGAACACAGAAACCGCCGCCCGAAAAGGGAACATAGCGGGACCGAACGATCTTATGCATGATGAAAACTGGAAAAATCAACGGAAGGGAAAAACATGAGAGTGAAAACGATGGCATTCGCGGTCGTCGCGGTGGCACTCATGCTCATATCGCCGCTGGCGACCGAGAGCAGCGGGGCCGACTCCGCCGCCACGAAGGATACGGCGCCGATTCCGGCTCCAAAAGAGTACCTGTACGACCTGTGGACGGACGACGACAACGTGACAATAAAGAGCGTCTCGGCTTCCATAGACGGGTCCAATCTTGAAACAATAACAGGCAAAAGGACGTCCAAGGGTCCGATATCTGGGCTCTGGGACTTCAACGCGGAGACTGGCATGGGCCCGTTCAACTCGTTCTATGCCGCGATAAACATCTCCGAGGGCTCCGGTGAGGACAACGGCGAGACCATGCGGAACTTCATGACCGGGACGATCGCATTCGTGCTGGATCCCTACGACCTGTCCAAGACGCTGAAGGGCACCGTACTGACCGGGACGTACAACATAATGCTCGTGATTCCGACGGTGTACTGGAAGGCAGATTCGAACCACCTGTACATCTCCAGCTCGCCGTCGTACGACGCCGGCGGCGTGTCGGTCTCCGGCATGGTCGCGTACGCCCACTCCTTGGGCGACGGCAAAACGTTCACGAACGCATTCCCTTACATCGGGATAGGGGTCTACGAGGCCACCGTGGCCGACAACAAGCTTCTCTCCGTCAGCGGATCCGTGCCTACGGGCGGGAAAACTGGCAACGAGTTCAAGGCTTACGCCGACGCGCTGGACCCTGCGGACGGCGCAGACTACCAGCTATGGAACTTCTACCAGTGGACCCTGTACAAGATAATGGCGTATACGGTAATGGGCACCAAAAACTCCCAGGAGATGCTCGGGAACGGCCCTGTAAATTGGGACGGCAATTTTTATAGTACTTCTCATGCATTGAAGACAGGCCTCGCTGATGCCGCCGGGCCCTACGCCCAGTCCACGTACGACTACTCCAAGCTGTTCATAGAAAACCCCTGGGGATCCCTTTTGGAGTTCGTCGGCGACGCTGCATTTAACGACAGGGTCCTGTGCACAGGGAACAGCCTTGGAGGGGAGGAACTGGGAAATCAGACCTCTGATAAGCTGTCCCTTCCTGAAAACGGATGGATCAGCGGCACCGATGGCAACTCAGCCTACTGGGACCTTCCCGTCTCAACGCAATCCGATTCCAACTCCAAAAACTTTGGCGTCCCGGGAGATCGCATCCGGACAAACGCAAGCTGGCGTTCCCTTCGTGTAGGCGGCTCCTGGTTCCACAGCACCTACTGCGGTATCGCCTACCTGGACAGCAACGATGCCATCTCGTCTTCATATCCTGATGGAGGTACCCGTCTAGCCTATGTGATGTCACCCGAAGCGCTGTTGAACGTCGCAGAGGTCGATGGGATGTTGTTCTCCATAGTCGACGACGAAGCGACACTGATCGGATACAAGGGCTCGCCGAAAGAACTGGAGATACCCAAGTCCGTGAACGGTTCGGATGTGGCCTCCATAGCGAACGGGGCCCTGTCCGGATGCGCTTCCTTGGAGTCGGTCACCATCCCGGACTCCGTGAAGTCGATAAGCAGCAACGCGTTCGACGGGTGCCCGATAAAGTCGCTCACCCTGGCGGTGGAGAGCGTGGGAGCCGCCTTCAGCGGGATTGAGACCCTGGAGACGCTCAAGCTCCTAGGCACCGTGTCCTCCGTCGAGGACGGCGCCTTCGCCGGATGCTCCGCGCTCTCCTCCATATCCATCCTCAACCCCGTCATGGCGGTGGGAGAGAACTCGTTCCCCGCCGGCCTCTACGACGGGGATACCCCCGTAAGCGGCGACATATCCGGAGATTATTACAAGGACACCGAAGGCAGGTACAACCGCGCCCTGTACACAGTGACCTTTGCCGCGCAGCCGAAAGGGTACGGGTCCGTCAGCTTGACGGAGCTCACCGTCAGGTACGGCACGGCCATCGAGGCCGACGGCAGCTCGCTTGCCATAGGGGATACCACGGTCACCGCCACGCCGGCCGAATCCGACGCGCAGTACGTCTATCGCTTCGTAGGATGGGAATTCCCGGAATCCGGCGCGGCGGCCGCAGTGATCAGGGGAGCACCGACCTACACCGTCACCGGGGATACGGCAGTGATCGCTTCCTTCGGAGCCGATGCCAGGGAATACACCGTGACCGTGACCAAGAGCGGGGCCAGCTACGGCACCGTGAGCAAATCCAGCTTCACCGTCCCCTACGGGGCCAAGGTGTCCGCCGACGGAAACGTGCTGACCGTCGGCCAGGAGCAGTGCATGGCCGAGGCGAAGGCCCCGACCGCCAAGTACGTCTACAGCTTCAAGGGCTGGACGATCCCCTCGGACACCGTCGCCGGCGACATGACCGTCAAGGCGGGCTTCGCCAGGAAGGCCGCGGAG
>JAFXUX010000034.1 GCA_017524805.1 Candidatus Methanomethylophilaceae archaeon | reverse complement strand
GTTTCCCGGCCGCAAAACGGGGCCTTCGGGCCCCTTAGTTTCTTCCGCTGGGGCGGACCTTCCCTCCTGAACCGGAGGCCGGCCTCCCCATGCATTCGATGGGATCCGGGCCGGGAAGCCCCGGCCCTCGCAGCTCAGGGGTCCTGGGTCAGGACCTTCCCCCCGCCGGAGAAGTGTTTTCCGGCAAGTTTCCCGGCGTTTACCTTGATCTTGTCGCCGTCCCCGTCCAAGAAGGAGTATCCGAAGAACGCCTTGGAATCGACATGGGAGAGATCGCCGCCGAAGCCCACTTCAACCAGATCGGTCCCAGTGAACGCGCCGTACCCGATAAACGCCACAGAGGGCAGGTCTGCATATGTCAGCGACCCACACCCGAAGAACGCGTGCTTCCCGATAGATGTTACCCCGCTCAGATCGATTCTGGCCAGGGACCCGCAACCGCTGAAGGCGCTCGTGCCCAGGGTGTCGGCGCCGCCGAGGTCGACATGCTCGAGGGACGAGCAGCCGAAAAACGCGTACGCCCCGACGGAGGCCGCCCCGTCCAGGGCGACGTATTCGAGGTTCCTGCAGCCGTGGAAGGCGCTGCGGCCGACGTCCACCTCGGAGGTGACCGAAACGATGGAGCCGTTCCTGAGGAAGGCCTTGGGCGCTATGGACGTGACCTCCCAGCCGAACCCGAGGTAGCTTATGGACGCGGGGACAGAGATGTTGGCCACGTTGTCTCCGGCCGGGCGGACCGCTACAACTGTCTTGGAATCACCGTTGTCGGTGATCCTGTACTTCACGTCCCCGCTCACGATGGTTCCGCCGGCCTTCGGGACGTAGAGATCGAGATGGGCGGCGTCCGCGCCGGTGAACTTGTGGCCTGCCAGGGCGTCGTCGAGGGCCATCTCCGTCTCGCCGTCGAAGAATCTGCATCCGTAGAATGCGTAACCGCCGACTTCCGTGAATTCAGCGCCGAACACGACGTAGTTGAGGGCGGAGCATCCGGCGAAGGCGCTTTCGCCCACGGAGACTTCGCCGCCCGCGAACTTGAGGCATTCGAGCGTGCTTCCGGCGAAGGCATAATTTCCAATCTTCACGACAGACGCGGGGATCGCCACGTAGCGGAAGTAGGAAACATCCCCGCCGCCCTGCTCGGCCTTGAGGGCCGCCCCGGCATTCTCGAATGCGCGCGGCGCGATCTCCTCCACGGTGCCGGGTATGACCAGCCTCTGCTTCGAGGAAGGGAACTTGATGAGGACCGTGGCATCCTTGTCGTACAGGACGCCCGCCTCGGACGCGAACTCCGCGTTCCCGGAGGAGACCTCTATCGACCTGAGGCCGGGGCAGCCGAGGGCGTTCTCCCCGATGGAGGCGACCGAGTCCCCGATGGAGACCGACTCAGCGGAACCGCATCCCGCGAAGGCTCCGTCTCCGATCGACACTGGAATGTATTCCGCGCCGCCATGCTCCACGGACGAGGGCACCGACAGTGCGGTCGGGCTACCCTCGAACCCTACGGCGGAGACCTCGTTCCCGGAGAGCACGAAATAGTGCACGGAATCTACTATGAACATCTCATAAAGCTTCCCGTCGCCGGTCCCGACGAATTCCCTTCCGCGGAGGGAGTCGGCATTGGGATCAAGCTCCTCGTCCCCGCTGTAGAAAGACACTACGAATGCGTCCTCACCGACGTTCTCCAGGGAGCCGGAGAACCTGACATATTTCAGGGAATAGCAGTTCCAGAAGGCCTGGCCCCCGATGGATACCGCCTCGGGCAGGATCACCTCTTCCAGGCTTCCGCAGCCATTGAAGGCGCTGTCCCCAACTGATTCCGCCGAGGGCAGGCTCACCTCTTTCAAGTTTTCGCATCCAGAGAAAGCGTTGCTCTCCACGGAAGTTGCCTTAGGCAGGCTCGCCTCCCTCAGGTTATCGCAGCCGTCGAAGGCGGCAATCCCAATGGATACCGCCTCGGGCAGGCTCAACTCTTCCAGGCTTCCGCAGCCCTGGAATGCGCTGTCCCCCACGGACGTTGCCTTGGGCAGGCTCGCCTCCCTCAGGCTTCCGCAGCCCAGGAATGCGCCGGTCCACACGGATACCGCCTCGGGCAGGATCACCTTTTCCAGGCTTCCGCAGTTACTGAAGGCGCTGTCCCCCACGGACTCCACGGCCCATTCGGACCCTTCATTTATCACAGTGCCGACCGCCCGGACGGGGCTGCCTTCGTACCCGGTTATTTGTACAAATTGATCGTATACGTCTGTCACTTTATAGTTGATATCATCCACGGTGAATTCATCGCCGTCCGAAAGCGCGTCGGCGCCCCCGGCGACGGAGACGGCCGCGAGCGCGGCGGCCAGCGCCAGCGCGAAGGTGGCGGCCGCTGCCAGCCGGCGGCCGGAAAGATCGGATTGACATGGTGCCATGAAAATAAGCACGGCCCGCGCGCTCTTAATGGTAGCGCGAGCGCCCGCCCGAACCTGTCAAATACCCTCCGCGCCATCGCCCGCCCCATGAAGTGCCCCGCGTGCGGCCGCGACAACGGCCTGAACCCATTCTCGATATGCCAGTTCTGCGGGAACGCCCTCCAGCAGCCCGATGAGGGCGAGAGTGATCCTGCGGACGGGAACGGGCGCCCGGAAGCCGGCCGCTGGGCTGTGGACGGAGCCGACGAAAACTGAATCCCCGCCGCCTGCACATAACCGGGAGCCCGGCCCGTGGGAAACGGGACGCCCGGGCCGGGCGGCCTCTTCTTACGCGCTCAGGGAGCGGCTTCCTCCAGCGATTTCCCGGACCCCTCGAAGGATCTGCCCGCCAGGTCCTTCGCGGCAATCTTGACCTTGCCACCGTCCCCGTCCCAGAATGAGTATCCGAAGAATGCCTTGGGGTCGACCTTCTCGAGGGCGCCCCCGAAGCATGCGCGCCGCAGGTCGTTCCCGGTGAACGCGCCGTACCCGATGCTCATCGCGGAGGTCAGGTCGGCTTCCGTCAGTGCGCAGCGGTAGAAGGCGTGCTTCCCGACCGACGCGACGCCGCTCAGGTCGACGGCGGACAGGGACTCGCACCCGCTGAAAGCGCTCGTTCCCAGGGAGGTCACGCAGCCGAGGTCGACTGTCGAAAGGGACGAGCAGCCGAAGAACGCGTAAGCCCCGACGGACGCCGCCCCGTCCAGGGTTACGGATGTTAGGTTCCGGCAGCCGTGGAAGGCGCTGCGGCCGACGTCCACCTCGGAGGTGACCGAAACGATGGAGCCGCTCCTGAGGAAGGCTTTGGGCGCAATGGACGTGACCTCCCAGTCGAACCCGAGGTAGCTGATGGACGCGTGTATGGAGATCTCGGCTACGTCGTCTCCGGCCAGGCGGACAGCGGTCACTTTCTTGGAATCCGCCCCGTTGTCGGTGATCCTGTACTTCACGCCGCCGTCGGCGATGGTCCCCCTCAGGGGCGGGACGTACAGCTCGAGACGGGAGGAGTCCGCCCCGGTGAACTTGTGGCCGGCCATGGCTTCGGCAAGATCCATCACTTTCTCGCCGTCGTAGAATATGCAATCGCTGAAAGCGAAGTCCCCGACTTCCGTGAACTCCGCGCCAAACACGACGTAGCTCAGGCTGGAGCATCCGGAGAAGGCGCAGAGGCCTATGGAGACGCTGCCTCCCGAGAACTTGAGGCACTCGAGCGCGCTCCCGGCGAAGGCGCCTTCCCCGATGGATGTTACGGCAGCGGGGATCTTCACGTAGCGGAAGTATTCAATGTCCCCGCCCGAGTAGGCGTCCTTGAGCGCCTTCCCGGCGTCCCTGAAGGCGTAGGCCCCGATGGCCGTGACGCCGCCGGGTATGGCCAGCCTCTGCTTGGAGGCGGGGAACTTCAGAAGGGTGGTGGCTCCCTTGTCGTACAGGACGCCGTCAATCGATGAGTACTCCAAATTGCCGGCGGAGACCTCGATGGACCTGAGCATGGGCGCGTCGAGGGCGCCCTCCCCGATGGACACGACCGAGTCGCCGATGCTGACGGACGTCACGGAAGGGCATACCGCGAAGGCCCAGGCGGCGATCGATACGGGGACGTATTCCACGCCGCCGTGCTCTACGGTCGTGGGCACGCTCAGGGAGGCGGGGCTCCCCAAGGAGCATACCGCGGATACCTGCCCCTCGGAGACGATGGCGTAGCACACCGGGCCCTCCGAGAACCCCTCGTACAAGATACCTTCGCCGTCCCCGGCGAACTCCCTGCCGCGCAGGGATTCGGCGTTGATCCCGAGCGGATCGCCCCCGCTGAAGAAAGACACTTCGAATGCGCTCTCCCAGACTTTCGACAGGGATCCGGAGAACCCGACGTATCTCAGGGAGCCGCAGCCGGCGAAGGCATAGGGCTTCACTTCGGTCGCCGAGGGGAGGCTGGCGGACACCAGGGAACTGCAGATTTCGAAGGTACAATCCTCCACGGATTCCGCCGAGGGGAGGCTGGCGGACACCAGGGAATCGCAGCCGCTAAAGGCACATTCCCCCACGTAGGTGGCCGAGGGGAGGCTGACGGACACCAGGGAATCGCAGCCCTGCAGGGCTTCGTTCTCCACGGACACCACCGTCCAGTCGGACCCGCCGCAGCTCACAGCGCCTTCCACCCGTACCGGATCGCCCCCGCGCAGGATTATTCTCACTTCTTTTGAGTATTCGTCAACCACTTCGTATACGATGCCGTCCGCGGCGAACGAGTCGCCTTCCGACAGGCCTCGGCGCCGTCCGAGAGGGAGACGGCCGCGAGGGCGAGCAGCGCCAGCGCGAAAACGGCGGCCCAGGCCAGCCGGCGGCCGCGCAGATTCGATGTGTATGGTTCCATGGTAGAAGCCACGGCTCGCGCGCTCTTAATGGTAGCGATGATCCCCCGCCTGAGGATCGGCGCGCGGCGGAAGGAAACGGAAGGTCGTGGGAGCGCTCTGCCGATGCGCGCGGCGGATCTCTGGGGCGCGGCGGCCGCCCGGGTTAAAAGGTTAAAGGAATTAACAGAATTACGTTTGAAACATCATTCCATTATTTACGTCCCGCCCGCGCGGCCGCTCCCGCCGGCGGCGCCCGCGGAAAAACTCGGTTCCCCACCGGACATCGAACGGGGCCCGCATCGCCCCTGTTGGGAGCGGAAACCTTCGATCTGGCTCGGGCGACATCAAAAACGGGCAGGCCCACTGTTCTCATATGCATCGATCCTCGCAATCCGTTGCTCTCCGGGATTCCGGCCGCTCCTCCTTCGGGATCCGGCCCGCTGTTTTCAGCTGTGCGACGATTTGACCCGGCCAGGTGCCCTCCGACCGAGCTCGGCTCCCGGACGGCCTACAACAGCCTAACTACCTAACTAAAACCGAGATCAGTCAGACGTTGTATTATTCAAATATTACTAAAATCCATTGATTATTCAATAAACAATGGGATTATCTGAATATTATAGATACATACAACCTGATTGGTAGATCGGACTAGAAGAATTCTAGCGGCGAATCGGCGCCGCCTTTCGGACCCGCTCGCTTGCCTCGCACACTGCATCAGGATAAAGTTCGAGATGACGAGATCATTATCCCGTCCCACCCTGTCGAACATGGGAGCAAAGAGCTTGGAGCGGTATGCCACCACGGCCATTATACTCCCGGTGTCCACGACGACGGTACTCCTGTCGGTCGGCTCAGCCATCGGCTCGCCTCCTCCCGGTCCGTCTGGCAGGAGTCATCGCCTGTCGGCAAGGATACCTTTGAAAACAGAGTCCTAACCCTTGTTGACAATAAAATGGGGGAGGGGGGCAAGCCCGATGAGCGGGGCCCTGACGACTCAACCTCGACAGCGGTACCACAACCACGGTTGAGAAGTCTGCGCGCCGGCCTTCTCCCCTGACACTCCCTCGAAAAAGAGAAGCGGGACAGGCCCGCATCGGCTTGACCGTCAAAGTGGGCTCAGTCCCGGAGATAGTATCTGTCCGGGTAGAGCGAACTCTCTGGCACTATGTCCAGGACGACGCTCCCGATCAACTTCCTGCATACGGGGCACAGAGGGATTCTTACAGTGCGGCCCCCGCCTTGACGTCTGGAGCCGCCGATCTCCGAGGGGCGCGACACATCGACAGAGGCCTCGAGGAAGCCGCCCGTGTTGCCTTCGAAAGCCCCTGGCTTGGACGACCCACATTGGTCCCTCAGGTAAGATGCGACCTCATCGCCGGTCCTCCTGCATATATAGCACCTAGTCTGGTCCATGGGCGCTCCTACAGGTGCCGCGATAAATACCTTGCGCCTCTGCTGGAACGGCCATGTCGCGTTATTGATTTGCAGAGGTGTCCGCGCTTCCCCAGGCGTTTCGCATGGTCACAGCGCGTATTCATGGGACATACAGCGGTCGCTCGGCGCCGCCGGAGGGCTCGTCGAGCCCGAAGAACCCGAACTCTTCTTAAAACATCCCGAGGACGCGGTCGAGGCAGGGGTACCCGGTGTCGAACACGCTACGCCCTTCGGCGGCCGCGCAGATCCAGTGTGCTTGGTTCCATGGGAGGAGCCACACGCGCAGTCTTAATGGTAGCGCGGAACCCCCGCCCAGCGAATCTGCCGACAAATTCCGCCCCCATCCCACATCCCCTCGAATATGCTTGCATGCGGGATACCGAGCATGGCAGACTTCTTGGCGTGCTTGTTGTCGAAGTCGTTCAGATCGTATATGAACATAAAATAGGTGATCTGCTCGATCACATCCAGAGGGTTCATCAGCCCCCCGGTCCGGAATTTGCCCCAAAGCGAATCAATATTGTTCTGGGCTCCCCAGTTATCAACAGAAGCACCTGCGTATGAATTCATCTGCACATAATTTAAGGGGACAATCGACATAATACAATGCAATACACTATCGGCACAAATGATTGACAAAAAGAGGCCGGAAATCGCAACCTCTTGGATGTGCCTGTCCCGCGCCCTGTCTCCCTGCTTCCCAATCGATGTGGCCCCAACATTGGGGATGAGAAGGCTTTCGGAATGGTGTTTGGCCTGTTATACTGATATTTCATATTTCTCCTATGGCCAGCATGTGTTTTACTGGCACCGACGACGGCAATCCCGACGCACAGGCAACATGCGGCTTGCGAGGCTCCCAGATGGCTACCGGCCCGGGACAATAGAGAATCCGGCCGAAATCGCCGCTGCGAGATTCCCGGCAATCACATCTGTCCTGAGAAAACCACCTAAAACACCCTTTGCAAGATATCTATATATGGCGCGCGGAAGGGGGGTGTGGGTTGTGTGTGGCCCCGATCACCTGGCTCGGCCGGAGAACTCACAATCGCCCCCTGATCCGCCCTCCCGGCAGGACATCCCCTCAGGGCAGTTTCAGGCTGTCGACCGTCAATGTGTAATAAGGCTCCAGATCTTTCAGCAGGCAGGATAAGGCAAGGCCCATGCCGTAATCAAGGAACATGTAACGGCCGGAGGCCTCGGTGCCGATCGAATAACCCACCCCACGGACGGTTTTGTCGCCTACTTCCTGAGACTTCTCTTTCATCACCCTTCCATCGGTACTGTAGACGACCAAATCGTCGTTCGTCTTGATGACGCTCTCACCGACCATAAAGACGACCTTGTAACGTTGACCATCCTCTCCCAAGGCAATGCTTTTTGCATCAAGCGGAAACATCGCACGCAACATGGCTACGTACATATCAGCGGCATCCGACGTCTCCGAAAAGAGCTTATCGATGTCCACCCGATAAGCTCCAGATGTGGCAAGGTTGAAGGAATTGATTATCACCTCTGCCAAACGGAAAGGTATGTTATCATCGCAATCGAAATAATACTGAGAAGAATTGAATACATCCTCGGTCATGCACCACTTGGACTGCGAGACGACATACTTCGCAGTGTAACTCAACTCCCATCCTTCGACCGCAGCCACATAGGTCTCGTCATCCACCCTAGTTATGTTCGCGATCGTAGAGCGGTCACCTTCGTCCAGGGAGATGGACATAACAAGCCTGTCGCCGGTGTACTCTTCGGTCTTGAACGTGAGACGGTGGGACTCGAAGCCGGAATCGATAGCCCTGGTTACCGTAGACTTCAATTCGAACCCCACGCCATAGTCCATGTTCACAACCTCTTCGGGGTCGAAGCCCTTGGCCTGATCCAATACGCCGTCAGCCATGGCGAAAGTGCGCCCGCGAAGGTTCTCGGCTGTTGGGGGGATGCCGGACCCGCCAATGCAGAACGAGATTGAGAACGCATTGGCCCCAACCTTGGTCAAAAACTCTGAGAAACATGCAAGCCTCAACCCGGAGAGCCCCCGAAATGCATGGCCACCTATCGTTTCGACACAGGGCAGATCCAGGATAGCCACCTTGCTGCTGGCGAAGAAGGCATAAGGCCCGACAGACTCGACTGAGGCCATCGTCACGGTCTCAAGATCGGAGCAATTCGCGAAGGCTTTCATGCCAATCACTTTGACACCCCCCAAGTCCGCAGTCATCAGCGCCCTGCATCCTAAGAAGGCCTTGGGACCCACAGCTGTCACATCAAAGGTTGTACCCTCGAGATCGACTGAGTCTGGCACGAAGAGCCTCCTGACATCGAAGTCGTAGCCAACAAGCGAGACTTCGGCGGGGTATGCTGATGTAACCTCATAGACCAAACCGGAGTCAGAGAACCTCGTCCCGACGGCGGGGCCGCAATATTGGTGCAGAACGCTCTTGGATCCTGCAAAATCCTTGCCTGCCAAGTTCGAAGGGCTGGCCATGACCGATTTGCCTCCGATATTGAATTTCATTGGCCCGAGAGCCGATGTGCCCAAAACCATCGACTCGGGGAAACATATCGAAGACACGTTGGAACACTTTGAGAACGCATATTTGCCTACACTAACGGTTTCTTTGGATGCCGAAAGGTCTATCAGGGAAAGCATGTTGCAACCGAAAAACGAATAATCGCCTACCCTCTTGAGGCAGTCGCCGGTTTCCAGCTCACTTAGACTGACGCAATTGGCGAAGGCCTTGAGGCCTATGGTCTTCACATTGACCAAGTCCAACGTGCAAAGGGATTCGCAACCTAAAAACGCCCTGCTTTGTATCGATTCAACGGCGGGCATCCCCACGACGGTTAATGAGGAACATCCGGAGAACGCAAAATCTCCGATTGAAACAACTCCGGGGATGTCCGCTTGCTCGAGAGAGTGACAGTTTTCAAAGGCGCTTCTCTTGATGGATGTGATCCCACCAGCAGTCGTGACACTTTTTATGAGCCCTTTGTCTACGCCTTCGATGGGGCCGACCTCGCCTGTACCCACTACCGTCAGGGCACCATGTTCGTCAAGAACGTAATAGGCATTAGAGCCGCAGCTACCGGTTTTGACGGCGTCACTATCGCCTGAAGCCATGAACAGCGCCACCAGCGCGAGTGAAACCGCAAGTGCCGCTATGATGAGCGCTTTGCTCTTTTTCTTTGTGCCCCTTGAATTGGCGGACACCATGGACATATATTCCATACATGAGTGATTCATTTGTGCCCTTATGAATTATGCCTTTCATAGAACGATGCCAGGGAGCGACCTGCGATGTATCCAAGCTGGTCCTCGCCCCGGCCCGCTTCGACTTAGGAGAACTGATGCAGAGCATTGTCCACGCTTTCTAATGCCCTGCCACCTTCTATATCAAAAAAGGAATACTCGACGAAAACCTTGGTGTCGACCTCCGTCGGGACGCATCATAAAAACAGCGCTTCCAGAAGGATAACCCCCTACAAACCCACGGCCACCAGGGTCCTGCATCTGCTGAAGGCAATCTTGGCGAGAATCTCCGCCACCTTTGGGCGGCAGTCGCCGACCAACAGCCTAACTACATAACTAAAACCGAGATAAGTCAGACGTTGTATTATTCAAATATTACTAAAATCCATTGATCATTCAATAAACAATAGGATTATCTGAATATTATAGATACATACAGCCTGATTGGTAGATCGGACCGGAAGAAATCTAACGGCAAATCGGCGCCGCCGGACCCGCTCCAGTCCGCCTCAATGACGGCTTCCCGGGAACCCGGGCACATCCCAGTCCGCCGGCGGCGGAGCCGGATGCCCCCTGCGACAGGAAAAGCTGTATGCCTCCCGGCAGTTTTTATTGATTTCAAAAAAAAAGACTGCTGGCTGTCGATGGGAGC
Source organism: Candidatus Methanomethylophilaceae archaeon (assembly GCA_017524805.1). Taxonomy (NCBI): domain Archaea; kingdom Methanobacteriati; phylum Thermoplasmatota; class Thermoplasmata; order Methanomassiliicoccales; family Methanomethylophilaceae; species Candidatus Methanomethylophilaceae archaeon. The sequence continues at coordinate 7,562 of JAFXUX010000034.1, read as the reverse complement.
GGGCCTGTCGGGAATCGCGTTAACAACAGCCAGCGAACTGAAACTCGGTGCATTAGGCCTCCAACACTGCCTAATGCGCGTGCATTAAAATTCCGAGCTTCTTGGCTGCATCCGTGCCGGTGACATCGCCCGGAAGATTCGAGACGCGTCAAACGTGGCTCGCGGCAGGACGCCCGCGGATGGGGCCGTGCATCCATAATCAGACGGGCCACCATGGAATGGTTCTCGTATCCGCCGATTCGGAATTTGCATGGCGGGAAGAATCACCATCCGATATTCGAGTTACGGCCGGCCCGCATCAGACTTGGGTACGAGTACGGTTTTTGATTATAATCGTCTTCGACCACATCGAAACCATGCGGCGATCGCCTTTTATTCTCGTCAGGAGGTTGATACAATATGCAATCTGGAGAGGCCGCATACCTGGATTCGACGCTATGCGATTCCCTCAGGGATCTGATGCCATCCGGTGAGAAACTGGAGGATCTTGTCAACGACGTCCTGAAGGCATACGTTGACAGAAGGTCCAGGGAGGACGAGATCATTGCGAAGTATATCTCGGTCACCCCTGTGGTAGGGCGCATCGATGAAAACGGCAACACGATACTTCCGTCTTCGATGTATCATCCGGAGGACGACGTCTACGACAGATACCAATGATTTCATCAAGCGGGATGTTTGAGCAGCCAAGGTCTGGTTTGATGAGTTTCCGACGCAGATATGCTCCTTTCAAATGCCGCGGCCGATCCATCCCATCGAATCGAAAAACCACATCGCTTCCCCTGTCCACTAATATTTCCGGCGGAGAGATCGGCCCCGCCCGCCTCGAAAAAAAAAACGAGGGGCATATCCTTATTCCGGTCCTTCGGACTTATATATTATATATAAAGAAAAAGAAAATGAAGACTTTCAAAGAAGAAGCCCGGCCGGAGCCGGTAAGCCGTTTCACTTGATCTCCGTCTCCTTCCAGGAGTCCCCTATCCCGTTCTTGATCGCGCGCTTCCTGTTGATGCGGAGGTAGTGCTTGCGAGTCATGTCGGGGCTGGCGTGCCTCATCTGCTCGGAAGTGGCGTTCAGGCGCTCCATGTGATCGTTTATCGTCAGCGAGCAGAACGTCGAGCGCATGTCCTTGATCTTGAAGCGGACCCCGCTTATCTCCTCTACCTTCTTCTTGATGGCCCTCATGGACTTCTCCGAGTAGGGGAGGCCTGTCCTCGGGTTGACGAACAGGAAGTCGCTGGTGACCCCTGTCTCGGCGAGCATCCTCTCCCTCTCGTCCCAGAACTCCTGGAGGTACGGAAGCATGTCCTTGCGGATGATGTCGACCCACTGCGGGACGCCCCAGGACCCCTCCCCCTTCGGGTGGCGGACGTAGAAGTCCTCGCTGGCCAGGCTGAGGTCCTGGACCTCCGCGTCGATGACCTCCTTGTGCCTCCCGCCTATGCCGAAGGCCAGGCAGACGACCCCGCGGAACACCCACCCCGACCATCCCACGAGGTTGTATGTCGCGTCTATGACCTCCTGGAGCTCGTCCCTGTCCATCGCGTCTATCGGCGTGTCGCGGGGCGATTTCGGGAACCTGTACCTGGGGTTGCCGCGCATAATACCAATCACGTCGTTCCCGAAGAGGCGCAGGTAGCGCTCCAGTATCTGGAGGTACTTCTCCTGGGTGGACGCGGCCAATTCCCTGCCCTTCATCCACATCATGAACTCCGTCACCATGGACTCGTCGAAATGGCGGGGGTCCAGCGTCTTACAGGCCCCGCGCTCATACAGCCCCTCGAAGAACCTGTTGAACTGCTTCAGCTTGCGGACGTCGACGTCGAGGGTGCAGGGGCTGAGATTGACCTCCTGGAAGGCCTCGTACAGCCTGACCGCCATTATGCCCGGCTTCCCTCCCAGCCTGACGGACTTCAGATCCGTCTGGCGGAGCTCGGCGTTGCTCTCGCCGGTGGCCCTCTTCCTGCCCACTCATTCACCCCCCGTGGGAGTTAACCCGTTAACCCCGCCGCCCATCTCGGGCCGCGCGCGGCCGCCTGCTCGCCGCCGAAGGCCGTGATCTGCTCCTCGGAGCCGTACTTCATTAGGGCGTTCATGAACGTGGGCCTCAGCCTGAACGGGGATATCGTCCTCGTGTTGTGGCTCGCCTTCTCCAGCCTGAAGCCCATGGCCTTCACCAGCTCGGTGACCGCGATCGTCTTGACCCTCTCGTACTGGCCGATCTCGCCGTCCAGGGCCTTCAGCTCCTCGAATTTCCTGGCGATGCTGCGGGTGGTGACCTTGGTGAGGAGCTCGTACTCGCGGCCCCTGAACAGCGCGAACTCGTCCTGCGACCTGAGGGCCTCCATCATCGCCGCGAACGCCCTCCCCATGTCACTGTCGCGGTCCTCGCTGGCGCTGGCGTCCTGCATCTCACTGAAATAACGGAGGACCGCCCTCTCGTTCCCGCACATCTTGGCCGCGGCGTACATCGTCCCCAGGATGTCCCTGCAGCGGCTCGAAAAGCGCACCTTTCTCCCGTCGATCTCGATACCCTCCGGAGACTGGAGCTCCTCGAGAGCTTCCCTGTAGATTTCATCGAACCTCAGGACCTTCGGGTTCGACATCCACAGCCATTTGACGGTGTACAGCTCGTCGCGGATCTCCCTCAGCTCCCCGTAATCGGGGATTATCGGGATGGTCGCGTCGCCGCTGCGGACCATGGTGATGGAGATCGACCTGTTCGCCACCTCCTCCGGAATGGACCTCCCCCCGACCTGGTTCACGTAGACCACGGGCGCGAAGATGTCGTAGGACTGCGGCTCGATGCGGCCGCCGTCCGACTTCTCCGCCCTCTGGACGGTGGCGCCCCTCACGATCCCGTTCTTGAGGATCTTCCTGAGGCCGCTCTGCGCCGGGGCATCGTAGTCCTGGAACTCGTCCAGGTGGGGCGTGACGCGGAACTAGTCTATCATCCTGAAGATGGAGGCCTCGGTAGTGTCGCCGGTCATGTTCCCGTGGTAGCAGAGCCCCCTGCAGATGTCGAGGACCTTCGTCTTCCCGGAGTTGGTCGCCCCCAGGATGAGGAAGCGCGGCGCGTACCCGAAGATGTCCATGAAATAGGACGCGACGATAAACGTCGCAATGATCTCGGCGTCGTAGTCCCCGCAGAGGCGAACGTGCCTGTCCAGGTACCCCATTATGCGCTCGGAAACGGCGGTCAGCCTCATGACGTAGTCGCCGTCCAGGACGCTGAAGTCCTCCCTCCCTCCGAGAGCCGACAGGCGCTGGCGGGGATGGATGTCGCTGGGATACTCCCAGTCCTTCCTGTGGTTGTAGAGGCAGGAGGTCATCATCCCCGCGGCCCTCTTGTCCCCGAACCATTTCTCGATCTCCCAGGGCTCCAGCAGCCTGATGTCCTTGGTCTCCTGGTCGATAACGAGCAGCCGGAACCCATCCTTCTCGTCGTATACGGGCTCGGCGCGGAGGTCCTTCGCAACCATCGGTACCCCCTCCCGCCTTTGGCAGGCCTTGCCGGCTAGCAGAGACTGACCCCGGCCCACAGGCTGCGCGTGAGGCCCCAATCCACCTCCCCCGACCCGGGGTAATTCTCGGATTCGCAGAAGGGGACACCGTAGCCCTCCCGGCGCACGGCACGGCCGCCGTCTGCCCCGGACGAGCCTTTAATATCACAGGCTGCATTCATTTTCGTTGTGGGCGTTGATTCAGGGGAGGGACACTTACTCGACATAATTGATCCCCTCTTCCCTTAGCTCCGCCCACTCCGACCTCGCTATCCTTTCGATCAGCGCATCCTCAACGAATTCGCTCATAGTCCCGCACCGGCGGGCTTCCATTTCCCTCCTGATTCTGTCCAGGAGATTCAGGGAAATCCTGGCGCAGACCACTCTCTCCCTTTTTTCGGAGCAAATCTGCTATATTTGCTTTCTGAAATCTTCAAAATCCATTTAGTTTTCCTCCTTAGTGCCTCCATGAAGGAGACAGTATTCCTGCGCCGATTTTCTCAGCAAATCGGCACGGAACTTCGAATACCCCGACAAAATCATCCTGTCGACATATTCGGTTTCACGATCTGTCAATATTGCTTGAACAAGACTCAATCCTATTTCCTCCTTATATCTGTATCCTTCTTATTAGAAGGATGATTCTTGTATACAGACGGCAGTATAAATAAGTGTTCCATATTTCTTACTATAAGACGATTTAACCCTTCATCGGAGGAAGATGGATGGATAGGAAATTAAGTACAACAGTAAAAATTACAATTACCCTCCCGAGCAAATTGTACGAATCAATCGAGTCATACATCACGCTGCAGCACGAATACACGAACGTGCCCGATTTTCTCTCGTGCGCCTGCAAATACTTTTTGATGAGATACAATTATGATGTCGAACCTCAGATAAACAACATAATCAGGGAACACATGAGCAAAGGCCTGATCGTAGAGAAAATTCGTTTCATTTCCAAATACTCAGGGGAATCCATAAGCAAGCAGGCGACCATAGCCTCCGGAATCACCGCAAACCTCCATGGCTTAGTCAGCAGCTACCCCTACCTAGACTACACGAATGTCCTGCGCTATTCTGTGGAATTCTACTACGAAGCCATCGTTAAGAGCAGAGACATTAATGCCTGCCGGGCAATGAAAAAATATTTCGACAAGGACCGCCGCGAGGATTTCTCTCCGCCGGAAATAAGAATTGTCTGCGAAACAAGATCCGCTTGATTTTAGACTTTGAAACTCCTAACTTATGCTTAATAACTAAGGAAACCAACCTATTGTTTCTATCCCTACTAAATCCTGACATTTGTAAAACAAACTAAGAAAGTCCAATGCAAGTCCCGCCGGTCAACACAACAGAATAATGCACTCAGTATCTGAAATCTTGATCCTTATATGATCTACTGTTCCCAGCCACGTAACCCTGATCTGACCGCCGCAAGAGCCGCCTACCCCAGTTCAATCAGTTTCGACTATGCACCCCTCCTATCCTATCCATAATTGTTGAATCTTAGGATTTACGTGCACGTGTGCAATTCGTTTAAAAGCATAAACCGATTACATTTGCATGAGTGACGCGTCCGTTACGTTTTGTAGTCTAAAAGGTGTAATAAGCAACAGATTGATGCTGGCGCTGTCAGCGGCCGTTTTGATGCTGGCTACCGTCTGTTGCGTCTCGGCATTGGATGACACGTCCGCGCAGGCCGAGGGCCACGATAACCAGCATCTGCTCGGGGCGGGAGCCCATCTGAACATAACCGCCTACATCCTGGACAACGGGAGGATCATAGAAGAGAAGCACCTCACGTTCCGCAAGAGCGCAGTGAACGCCGAGGATCTGGGCATCGACGACTTCCAGTTGGACGGCCACCACTACAAGCTGCTGCGCTTCGAAGACTATGACGGGATTCCCATATCGTTTCCGATCACGCGCGATATGGAAGTCTACGCCGTCTACGACAGAATCCCCCTGTACAAGGTCACGCTCAGATATCAGAACGACATGCTGGGCGACGGAGTCTTGACCGACCCCTACACGTCGGACGGCTTCTATATGGCTTACGAAGGGGAGCGTTGCGAGGGATATCTGTCTGAAAACAGCGAGCATTTCTCCCTTTTCGTTCCCAAAGCCAAACAATTCGGGTTCGACGGATGGTATACGGACAAAGATCTGACCGTGAAGTGGGACTACACTGTCCGCGGCAACACGGTCCTCTATGCGGGGTACACGTCGTTGCTGTTCCCGGACTACCAGCCGAACATCGTCAAGAAGGCAGTCGTGGAGGGGGACCCCAAAGGCCCAAACGACTTCGAGCCCGTCCTGGTGAACATATACGAAGACGGGGAGTACGTCGTGTACGCGTACTACCTGGGCACGGCCACAGACGTCCTGGTGGAGAGCTACTACGAAGGGTACTATAACGGCATGGAGTCGGTGACCAAGACAGAGAGCGAGGGGCAAACGGTGCAGGTGTCGACGTACATCGAAAACACTGTTGGCAGCCACGAACTAACCGGGGCCGCAGACACACACTCCGACTCTACGTTCACCACCACCAAGACCTATTCGAAGGCCTCGGACAAATCATGGTCTGGGGAACAATTCAAGACCTTGGGCGCGGGTTTGGCCGGGGGCGGCATAGCCCTCAAGTGCGTTTCCCTGTTGACCAAGGCCATACCGGGGGTCAACATCGTCAGCGGGATCCTGAGCATCGCGGGGGCCGCCTCGAGCATCATCGGCGACCTGAAGGGCGGAAACTCGTCCACCACCGAAACAGAGACGGATACCTACTCATCGGATTCGCACAGCCAAATCACTGCACGGTGGAGCGACTACCTCTCCACCAGCGGGGTCACCTCTTTGGAGGGCTATAACGTCGGGAGGAGCACATCGGTCTCTAACGACTTCAGGTACGCTCCCATTGGCAGCTTCGTCGTCGACGGCGCGTTCGGTACGGTCGACTACTTCCAGCTCGAGTTCTACGACAGATCGGACTCCCACCGCGAAAGCATGATTACCTATGTGATTTCTTTCGAGCCAGAGACCGCGGATCACCACAACCACAGGTTCGCCTCGAGCGCCACTGCCGGCGGGTTCTATATGAACCTGTTCGATCTGTACAGAATCAGCGAAGATAAGATCGCCTCTGACCGCGAGGCCATTTTGGGTGGAGATGGCAGCCTCGACAGACCCTATTTGGTAAACAACAGAGCTGAATACGACGCAGTTCACTCCATTTTCCCGGATGCCTACATCAGGGCCGAAATAGATGTTTCGGTTTCGTCCGTCGGAAACCGCACGTTCTACGGCTGTACCTCTCTGGCTTCTGTATACATACCATCCTCGGTCACGTCCATAGGAGACAGCGCATTCTCTGGCTGCACCTCCCTTCTTTCGATCTCCATACCTTCATCAGTGACGAAAATTGGGTCCTTTGCGTTTCAAAACTGCGACTCTCTAGTGCTAGTAGACCTAAAAGATTCGAAAGCGAGCTTCTATCCATCCGCTTTTAGCGGATTAACGTTCAAAGATCTGAAAGGAAATACAATATATCCCGATTCCAATAATCTAATCGGCAAAGTGTTTGTGAAGAGTAACGACTGCTTCACCCAGACCTTCGGCATTTGGCAAAATACCAAATGGCCAGATTATAAGGTTGGATCCACATTCGATTCATACTTTATCCCAGAAGAGACAGGCCTCTACCTGATCCAGTCGACAGGGGATTCTGATCTTAGCGTGACCGTTTACGACTTCCAAGGGAATCGTCTCGCATTCGACGATGATAGCGGTGATTCTACCAATTTCTCCGTATACTGTTTCTTGGAAGCGCGGAAGATATACCGCTTTTCGTACTACCTACGCAACACTGGGACAGATTCGGAAACAGGATGGTATGAGACGGTCTATCGCATAACGAATATCGTATGCGATGACATAATCTTCCGCGTAGACGGATACGAAGCATCCGTTTCTGGATGTACCGGGGAGCCTGCCACACTCACCATTCCAGACATGATATATGGAGTCCCCGTGACTTCTATCAGAGACAGAGCG